>JANQFN010000384.1 GCA_028277825.1 Desulfarculaceae bacterium | reverse complement strand
CATGGGAGAGCATGGGGTCTTCCACCGAGCGCTGCACGCTGGGCCGCGCCGCCTGGTGCAGCACGTAGTCCACGCCCTCAAGGGCCTGGCGGCAGGTATCCACATCGGTGATGGAGCCTTCCAGGAAAGAAAAGGCGCCCGGTCCCCGCTGGGCGGGCTGTAAGTTTTCCCGCTTGCCGGTGGCCAGATTGTCCAGCACCCGCACCTCCTGGCCTTCCTTGACCAGGGTCTCGGCCAGGTGCGAGCCGATGAAGCCGGCGCCTCCGGTGACCAGATAAAGAGCCATCAGCCCTGCTTTCTCTTGTTCAACGCCCGGATGTCGGCCTCCAGGGCCTGGGAGAGCCGCCCGGCGGTAACCGCCGAGGTGCCCACCTCGCCCACCACCACACCGGCGGCCACGCTGGCCATCACCGCGGCCTCTTGCAGGCTGAGTCCGGCCACCAGGCCCAGGGTCAGGGTGCTGATCACGGTGTCACCGGCGCCGGTGACGTCGAACACCCGTTTGGCCATGGTGGGGATGTGGGCCTCGCCCTGGTTGGAGACCAGGGTCATGCCCCTTTCGCCCTGGGTGATCAGCACCGAGGCGGCGTCCAGTTCCTCGCGTAACAGCCGCCCGGCGCGCACCACGGCGTCGGGCCCCTCGGGGTTGACCCGGGCCGCGGCCAGGGCTTCCAGGTGGTTAGGGGTGATCACCGTGGCTCCGGCATAGAGCAGCATGTTTTCCACCTTGGGATCCACGGTCACGATCTTTTCGCCCCGGCGCGAGCCGCTCAGGATGGGTGTAAGCAACTGCCGGGAGATGACGCCCTTGTTGTAGTCGCTGATTATGACCGCGTCGCACTCAGGCACCGCCTTGTCCAGATAGGCCTGCATGCTCTGAAGGCAGGAGGCGTCGCACTCCTGGCGGCTTTCGCGGTCCACGCGCACCACCTGCTGGCTGTGGGCCACCACCCGGGTCTTTACCGTGGTGGGCCGCTCCTCGCATACGGTCAGCCCGTCGCCGGCCACCTCCAGCCCATCCAGCAACTCGGCCACCTGGCGGCCGGCCATATCGTCGCCCACCATGCCGCACAAGCCGGCCTGGCTGCCCAGGGCGATGAGGTTGTGCACCACGTTGGCCCCGCCGCCCAGCATGTAGGTCTCGCTGTCCACCTCTACCACCGGCACCGGCGCCTCGGGGGATATGCGCCCCACCCGGCCCCAGATAAACTCATCAAGCATCACGTCGCCCAGCACCAGGACGCGGGCCGAGGCGAAGCTCTCCACCGCCGCCAAGAGGCGTTCCAGGTCAAACTGATAGGTCATGATTCCATTTCACGCTTGCTTAGCATTAACCGCCGCTCAAGCCGGCAGCCGCTCCAGGGCCACCAGCACTTCCTCCACGCCGATGGGCTCGATGGGGCCGGTGGCGCCCAGCACCTCACAGGGCACCTGCCAGGGCCGCCAGTTGGAAAGCGGCGTGCTGCTCCACATTACCACCAGAGGCTTTTGCAATGCTGCCGCAAAATGCATGGGGCCGCCCTCGGCGGTGATAAAGGCCCGGCCGCCCTCAATGCAGGCGGCGAAATCCTTGAGGCTTTTGGACCAAAAAACCGGCACCCGCGGTTCCAGGCCCTCCAGCAGTCCAGCCACCCACTCCTTGTCCCCCGGCGCGTGGGTCACCACCACGCCCCCGGGCATTCGGGCCAGGCGCTCAGCCAACTGGCGGTATTTTGGGCCGGGCCAGAGGCATTCGGGCCGGTATTCCCAGCGGGTGATATTGAGCACCACGGGGGCCGGGTCCTGGTTTAGACCGAAAGTGGCCTTAAATTTCAAGACCTTGGCCCGGGACTCCCTGGGTATGTTCAAATATAACCCTTTGGGCTCGCTGTCAAGGCCGATGTATCTTAAAAGGTGCGCGCTTCTGAGCACTTCGTGATCTTCGGGCCGGGGCCAGGGCGCGGGCAGGTTGTAATAAAAGCCCCAGCGCCGCTTGTCTCCCTTGGCTTCCGGACCCAGGCGCCAGCGCGCCGCAGCGGCATAGGCCAGCCAGGCCTGGGAGGTGAAAAACCCGTTGCGCGGGCACACCGCCAGATCAAAACCACGGCGCCTGATCCGGCGCAGCACAGCTAAAAGCCGGCGATGGGACTCCAGGGTCCCGTAGTGCTTGTGTTTGGCCTTGGGGTAGACGAACAGCTCGTCCAGGGCCCGGTGGCCCTCCAGGGCGTCCTGGGCCAGGGTGCAGACCAGGGCGGCGATGTGGGCTTGGGGAAAGGCCTGGCGCAGGATGTCCAGGGAGGGAGTGGTGCACAACACGTCGCCGATGTTGTCGTTTCTCACCACCAGGATTTTTCGCACAGCCGCAGGATCAAAAGGGCCCGGATCGTCGCGCAGCCGGCCCAAAAGGCCCAGGTTGTATGTGCTGGCCAGGAGCGACACCCTACGCCAACCCTAGCCCGGATATTTCACGAAGGCCGGTCGTCCGGCTGCGCCAGCCAAGCGCTGGCGGTGTTGCCGGCTGCGCTCCAAGCTCGACGTAGCTTTGGCT
>JANQFN010000350.1 GCA_028277825.1 Desulfarculaceae bacterium | reverse complement strand
GCTATTTCCGGGCCATGTCCCAGTACACGCATCATTTTTCAAATCCATACGGGACTGGAGGAGAAACATGGCTACGCAACTGGAACTGGCCCAACAGGGAATCACCACCCCGGCGATGGAGACCATCGCCGCTGAGGAAGGGCTGAGCCCGGAAGAAGTGCGCGGGCTGTTCGCCAGCGGGCGGGTGGTGGCCCCCATGAACACCAATCGTCCGGCTACGGTGGTGGGCATCGGCACCGGGCTGTTGACCAAAGTCAACGCCTCCATCGGCACCTCCACTGACATCGTGGACATTGACGCAGAAGTGGCCAAGGCCCGGGCCGCGGAAAAGGCCGGCGCCCACACCCTGATGGAGCTGTCAGTGGGCGGCGATTTGGATCTGGTGCGCCGGGAGGTGCTGGCCGCGGTGGATCTCCCCGTGGGCAACGTGCCCCTGTACCAGGCCTTTTGCGAGGCCTCGGCGCGCTACGGCGACCCCAACAAGCTGGACGAGGAGATGCTGTTGGACATCATCGAGCGCCAGTGCGCTGATGGCATCTCCTTCATGGCGGTGCACTGCGGCATCAACCTCTACACCATCGAGCGCCTGGAAAAGCAAGGCTACCGCTACGGCGGGCTGGTCTCCAAGGGCGGCACCTCCATGGTGGCCTGGATGAAAACCAATCGCCGCGAGAATCCCCTGTACGAAAAGTTCGACCGGGTGGTGGAGATCCTCAAAAAGTATGATGTGGTGCTCTCTTTGGGCAATGGTCTGCGCGCGGGTGCTGTGGCCGACTCTTTTGACCGGGCCATGGTGCAGGAGTTGTTGATCAACTGCGAGCTGGCCGAGATCGGCGCGGCCATGGGCTGTCAGATGATGGTGGAGGGGCCGGGACACGTGCCCCTGGACGAGATCGAGGCCAACATCATCCTGCAAAAGCGCATGAGCAACTACGCGCCCTATTACATGCTGGGCCCCTTGCCCTCTGACATCACCGCCAGTTACGACCACATTAACGCGGCCATCGGCGCCGCCCAGAGCGCCCGCTACGGCGCGGACCTGATCTGCTACATCACTCCGGCCGAGCATCTGGCCCTGCCCAACCTGGCCGACGTGGTGGAGGGGGTCAAGGCCAGCCTGGTGGCGGCGCGCATCGGCGACAGCGCCAAGCACCCGGAACGCACCCGGAGCCGGGACATAGCCATGAGCAAGGCCCGCCGCGACTCGGACTGGGAAGCCCAGTTCGAGCTGTGCCTGTTTCCTGAAGACGCCCGGGCCATCCGCGCCGAGCGCTGCCCAACCGACCAAATGGCCTGCACCATGTGCGGCGAGTTCTGCGCCAACAAGGGCTCCATGAACCTCTTCGGCGGGCTCCTGGAGGGCTCGGCCAAGGCTTGAGCGCGGTGACAGAGCCTAAGTACATAACGCCGCCCGGCCTGGAGCCGGACCCGGCCCGGGGTGACTTCCAGTTCCTGGAGGACCTGGCCACGGCCCACTGGTACTCGGAGGTGCTCTTCGCCTCCCTGGAACTGGACCTGTTCTCGCTCCTGGGCCACGGCCAGGCCCTCGCCCGCCAGGACTTGATCCAACAGACCGGCTGGGACCCAGATGCCCTGGACCGGCTGCTGGAGGCCCTCAAAGCCCTGGGCCTGGTGCTGGAGAACGAATACGGCCTGACCAACAGCCCCTTGGCCCAGCGCTTTCTGGTGAAAGACGGTGAGCGTTTTTTGGGCGACTTTTTGGCCTATCGCCGCTATATCGCCCCCTCCTGGCGAAAACTGCCCGACCGGGTGCGCCTGGGGCGCGAGGCCAACCGGCGCCGGGAAGAGGAAGCAGGCGATGACTACCAAAAGCGGGTTGCGGCTTACGTAAAAGCCCTGGACGCCCAGGCCGGGCTCAAGGTCCGGGAGGCCCTGTCGCATCTGGAACACCTGTTGCCCGCGCCCCCGGCCAAAATCCTGGACCTGGGCGGAGGAGCCGGGGCCTGGAGCCGGGCTTTGACCCGGCATTGGCCAGACACCGAGGCCGTACTGTTCGACCTGCCCGAGGTGATCGCCGCGGCCGGCGAAATCTATCCCGATCCAGCCCACTGGCAGGGCATAGAGCGCATCGGCGGCGACTGCCTGCGCCCCTGCCTGGCCAGCCAAAGCTTCGACCTGATCATCCTCTCCAACCTGCTGCACGCCTATGGCCGTCAGGAGGCCCTGGCCATCCTGCGCCAAGCACGGGGCTGGCTGGCCCCGGGCGGCGGGGTGCTGATTCACGACTACTTGCTGGAAGGCCACCCCGCCAGCCCGCTCAAAGGCAGGCTCTATGACCTGCACATGCTGCTCAACACCTACAACGGCCGCATCTTCGGATTGGATGAATTGCAGGACCTGGCCCGCGAAGCGGGGCTGTACAGCCAGCGCTCCCTGCATTTGCCAAGCGACAGCTCCCTGCTATTGGCCTGGGCAAAGCCGGGCCAAACAGAGCATTTGGATGAGTTCCAGCTTCTCTTGGGCCGGGTCAAGGCCCTGGGCTTTGCACAAGCGGCGCCGATATCACCCAACCAAATTCCGGTAAAACCCTGGGTGCGCCAGAAGTGTGCCACCGGCTGCGCCCGCTATGGTCGGAGCCTGCAGTGCCCGCCGCATTCGCCTGACGAGGCCCGCATGCAGGCCATCCTGAGTTCATATGAGCGGGCGATCCTCTTGCAGGGCGAACCGCCGGGCAAGGAGTTCCACCAAAAATTGCTGGCGGCCGAGCGCCTCTGTTTCCTGGCCGGGCACCACAAAGCCCTGGCCTTTGGCGCCGGCCCCTGCACCCTGTGCGACCAATGCGGCCCCAACCGGCCCTGTCTGCAACCGGATAAGGCCCGGCCCGCCCTGGAGGCCTGCGGGGTGGATGTGTATGCCTGCGCGGAGCAAGCTGGCTGGTCTTTGGAGCCGGTGCAAACCCGGGACGGCTATGTCAAATATCTGGGATTGGTGCTGGTCGACTAATGCGTGTGTTATTGCTCCAGGCGGTTTCAAACTTCCCCAACGGCGAGGCGGTGTATCCTTTGGGCCTGGCCCGCCTGGCCGGGGTTTTGTCCGGCACGCACCAGCTTGCCGGCCTGGACCTGAACCTGCATCCCGACCCCTGGCCGCCGCTCAAGGCCCTGTTGGCCGACTTCAGACCCCAGGCGGTTTGTATTTCGTTCCGCAACCTGGACCCCCTGGCCGGAAACCATGTGTCCTGGCTGCCCCATCTCAAGGCCCTGGCCAGCCTGGTCAAGCGCTTGTCGCCGGAGGTCGCGCTCATCGCCGGCGGTTCGGGCTTTTCCCTGTTCGCCGGCCGCTTGATGCAAGAGGTTCCGGAAATCGACCTGGGCGTGAAGGGCGAAGCTGAGCAGGTCCTGCCCATAATCTTGCAGGGGCTGCCCAGAGGTGAGGTCCCGCCCGAAGTGATGCGCCGTGCGGACGGTGGCGTCATTGGCGGCAAGTTCCTGCATTGTGCGGACCTGGCCCAATTGCCCCCGCCCTCTTACGAAATTTTCGCGCCCCGTGACTATTTGGAATTGAACCGCTACGTGGCCTTCATGGGCCTGGAGTCCAAGCGGGGCTGCCCGCATTCCTGCTCCTATTGCCTATACCCCCTTTTGCAGGGCTGCCAGGTGCGCTTGCATCCGCCGGGGCGGGTGGTGGACGAGATGGAGTTGTTATCCCAGGAGCACGGCCTGGACATGGTGCACTTCAGCGACGCGGTGGTAAACCAGCCCGCCGGCCATTTGCGGGCCATCTGCGAAGAGATGCTGCGGCGGGGCTTGCAGATGCAGTGGACCGGCTTTTTCCGGGAAGACGCCCTCAACGCCGCCGACCTGGAACTGTATAAAAAGGCCGGGCTCATGGCCATCTATTTTTCGGCCGACGGAGCCAACCAGGCCGCCCTGTCCCTGCTGAACAAGGGCATGTCCCTGGAGCAGGTGCGCCGCGCCTCGGATTTGGCCGCGGCCAGCGGGCTGATCACGGTGTATCACTTCCTGGTCAACCTGCCCGGAGAAAACCAATACACCGTGGATGAGACCACGCGTCTGCTGGATGAAATTCTGGAGGCTCACGCCAGGGCGAACAACCCGGCGGCTGTGGTGTTCAACAACCTGCGCCTGTACCCCGGCGCCGCCCTGACCAAGCTGATTTTCGAGCAGGGCCTGGCCGACCCCAAGCAAGACCTCTTGTATCCAGCCTATTACAACCCACCGCCCTGGGACGGCCTGCGCTATGAACTCAGCGCCAGGTGCCTGCAACACGAGGCCGCCATGGCCGCCGGGTCAGGCCCGGGAGGAAGCTGACCATGCGCGTCTTGGTATTGGAACACCCCCGCCTGCCCTCAGAGGAGCACTTCAACGACATCGCCAATACGCCGCTGTGGTCCTGCCTCATGGCCGGCTATGCCTGCGCCAGTTTGAAGCGGGCCGGGGCGGTGGCGGAAATTCTCGACGCCCGGCGCTGGAGCTTTGCCCGTTGTGAGCGGCGCATCCTGGATGACCCGCCCGATCTGCTGGCGGTGCATGCGGTCTATTTCTGGGAAAACACCCACGCCCTGTTTGAGTCGCTCACCCGTCTCAAAGAGCGCGGCCTGGCGGCGCCCATCTGTATGTTCGGTTTTTTCCCCTCGCTGTGCTGGCAGGAAATGCTGGAGACCTTTGACTGCGTGGACATGGTGGCCGTGGGCGAACCCGAGTTGACCCTGGCCGAACTGGCCTCTGGCGCTGAACCCGAAACCATCGCCGGCCTGGCCCTGCGCGGTCCGGGCGGCCCCGGCCTGAGCCGGCCCCGGCCGCCCCTAAAGGACCTGTCCCTGTTGCCTCCCCCCGTCCGCCCGGAACTGCGCTTTGAACAAACCGTTAGCACCCTGGCCAGCCGGGGCTGTTACAATGCCTGCTCCTTTTGCCTGATTCCGGCCCTGCACGGCGGCCATAACGTCTGGCGCCCCCGCCCGGTGGAAGACGTGGTCGGAGAGGTGAGGTTTCTGCAAGACCAGGGGAAAAACGACTTTTATTTTGTGGACCCCAACTTCATCGGTCCCGGCAAGGCGGGCAGGGAACGCACCTTAAAGCTGGCCCGGGCCCTGGCTCCGCTGGGGGTGGGCTTTGGCCTGGAGACCCGGGCCATGGACGTGCGTCCCGAACTGATGGCCGCCCTGGCCGGGGCCGGCCTGCACAGCCTGCTCCTGGGCCTGGAG
>JANQFN010000345.1 GCA_028277825.1 Desulfarculaceae bacterium | reverse complement strand
TTGGCGGTTGAGGGGGGCAGGGCAATTGGCATGGGGCGCGTGGCCGGGGACGGGGGGCTCTACTATTACATCCAGGACTTGATCGTGGCCCCCGGCCATCAGGGCCAGGGGCTGGGCAAGCGGATAATGCGCCGCCTCATGGAATACATCCATGACCATGCCCCGCCCGGCGCCTTTGTGGGGCTGATGGCGGCCCAGGGGCTGGAGGACTACTACAAGGAGTTCGGCTTCCGGGCCAGGGCCCGGGACGCTCCGGGCATGTTCCAGGTTTTGGATTGAACCCCCATACGGGGGTTCATTCCCCGCGGCTTGCCGCGCTATAAAGCTGCGATCTTCCTCTTGATACCCTGCTGCTTGCGGCGGGGTTGTTCATTGGCACCGCTCAACCCAGCCTGCACAATAAAAGCCACAATGGAAAAAACCGTTGTCATTGCGAGGAGCGGCCTTGCCGCGGCGAAGCAATCTCTGCTTGGATCAGATGGTTATGGATTATGCGATGCTCTGCCGGTGGCAGAGATTGCTTCGCTTCGTTTCCAAAGACAAATTCTTTTCCTTGTAGAGGCGGGGTTTATCCCCGCCCGCCAAGGTACCGCAAAATAAAGACGGGAGGGGGTAAACCCCTCCCCTACAAAGAGTATTGACTCATTAACTCAACCTACGGCGCCGCCCGGCTCAAAATGGTGTCGGCCACCTGCTCGGCGCTCTCAAAGGGAAAATCATCGGCCGTGAGCAGCCCGCCGGCCTCGCCCGCAGTCATCTTGATGTCCCCGGACTGGCAGGTGGTGTCGGCGCCGTCGGGGAAGGCGGCCAGAAGCTCTTCCGGCGTGGCGATGGGGAAGCTGGCCCCGGCCAGGGCCCCCACGATCTGCCCCCGGATCTCGGCAAAGGCGGCCTGCATGCCCCCCACCATCTCCCGGAGCCCCTCGGCCGGAGTGCCGGTGGTGTCGGCCATACGGTCCATGTAGTTGAAAAAAGAGGTTACGTGGATCGCCTCCAGGATGGCCTCGTCGCTCAGGCCGGTGCCGCGCAGGCCCTCGATGTCTTCGGGGGTGACCTTGTAGGCGTGCTTGGTGGCCTTTTCGGCCAGGTTGAGGATCGCCTTGGTCTGCTCGTCGATCAGATCACTGCCGTTCACGTCCTTGAGGATGGACTCCACCTGCTCCCTAGTGAAACCTTGGGCCATGGCCATGGCCACATGGGCGTCAATTCAGTAGTCGCAGGAGTTGACCTGGGATACGTGGGCCGCGATAAGCTCCTTGGTGGTACGGCTCAGGGCGTGGTCCTCGATCAGTAGCCGCTTGACATAGGCAAGCAGGGCCTCCAAAAGGTCGGGTCTCAGGTTCATGGAGGTGAACACCTGGGGCACCAGGCCGCCGAACATCTCTTGCATGGTCTGGTTGGCCCGAGCCACTCCCGGGGATTCCTCCGGCGTGAGGGTTTTGATAAAGCTCATATCTTCTCCTTTGTTGCGCGTGCCGGTTGGTCGAAAAATTGCTACTGCTACTCTCCAGGATACCCTACTTTGAAACTGGTTTTTGTAGCATCTGCTACAGAGAAGAGGGCAGGGTGGCGGGAGATGGTCTGGACTGGCGGGCCGTCTGAAAAAAGGGAGAGGCCGATCTCTCTCGGCAGTGCGTTTGATTACATGTCAGACACGGCTCCTTCAGCCGTCGTGCTCCAACGCCTTCTCTTCTTCCTGCAGTTCGTCCCGTTCGCGGCGCTGGGCCTCCTCCTCGGCGCGCTCGGCCCTGATGCGCATGCGCCTGAGATGCCCCCGCCAGAAGGCGTCGGCCAGGCTGACCATCCCCAGGGCGAACATGGCCGCCTTGATGGCAAAATAGGAAAAGAATATGGCCAGGACCTTGTCGCCCAACAGAGACGGGTCCAGGCCCTTGAAGGCGTTTTCCAGGGGCGCGAACTTAATGGACCAGACCAGGGACAGGGCAAAGCCCAGGACCACGAAGAAATACAGGCGGTACAGATGCGGGCCGGGGGATTTGCCCCGCTTCCAAGCGCTGAACAAGCGGGTGAAGAAATAGGGCAGCACCAGGATCAGACAGACGCCCAGATACATGGCGTAGAGATGCATGGGGAAGTTGGTCAGCAGGGTCAGGTCGCAACCCAGCATCAATACCAGCACGGCCAGGGCCGCGCGGCCCAGCCAGAACAACTTCATCTCGAAGAGCATTGACGTCTTCCTCGCAAGTTTTGGCAATGGATTCGCCTAGCATTGTAACCCAAAACGCACCCCGGTGGGGGTGGCATTGCCCGGCCGGCCTTGAAGAGCCGTCCACACGGCCTTAAGCTTATAAGAAGACGTTGTCATCACGCCGGCCCCCTGCCGGCTATAAGGAGTTATTCATGCGTAAACCCGCTGCACTGCTGTTGGCCCTTTTTTTGATCGTCCTGCTGCCCGGCTTGGCTTTGGCCGAGCCCCAGCGGCTCAAGCTGGACAACGGCCTCACCGTGATCCTGGCCGAGAACCACGAAGCCCCGGTGGCCGCCTTCCAGGTCTGGGTGCGCGCCGGCTCCATCTACGAGGGCCCCAAGGAGCGGGGCATAACCCACCTGATAGAACACATGATCTTCAAGGGCACCCCCCGGCGGCCGGCGGGCGAGATGGCCGGCCAGATCGAAGCCCTGGGTGGCGAGGTGAACGCCTACACCACTTTTGACCACACCAACTACTTCGTGGTGGCTTCTTCGGCAGAAGCTCCCCAGGCGCTGGACATCCTGGCCGACGCGGTGGTCAACGCCTCCTTCGACCCGGCCGAGCTGGCCAAGGAAAAGGAGGTGGTGTTCGAAGAAATCCGCATGAACCTGGACAACCCCTCCCGGCGCAAGGGCTGGCGGATTTTTAAGCAGGCCTTCGGTGACACCCCCTACGGCCGGCCGGTGCTCGGCAGCATCGAATCAGTTAGGGCCATCACCCGCCAGGACATCCTGAGCTACCGGAACCGCTGGTACCGCGCGCCCAACATGCTGTTGGTGGCGGTGGGCGATTTTGACTCTAAAAAGATCCTGCCCCTGATCAAAAAGGCCTTTGCCAAGCTGTCATCCCAGCCGGCCCCGGCCTTCAAGCTGCCCCCCGACCCCAGGCCGAAGGCCGCCCGCTTGAGCGTAATGCGCGATGAGGTCAAACAGGCCACCATCAGCCTGAGCTGGCGCACCCCGGGCCTGCCCGATCCGGCGGTATATCCTCTGGACATGGCCGCCACCGTTTTGGGCGGGGGCGAAACCAGCCGTCTGTGGCTCAACATCAAGGAAAAGGGCCTGGCCGACAGCGGCGACGCCTGGGCCTACACCTCTGAGGGCGTGGGCCTGTTCGACGTGGAGGCCTCCCTGGCCCCGGACAAGGTGGCCGCCGCCTGGCCGGCGCTTCTCAAACAGACCATGAGCCTGATCAGCGATCCGCCCCAGGCGGCGGAGCTGAAGCGGGCCCGGGTCAACCTGGCGGCCAGCTTTATTCGCGGCCGCCAGACCATGCAGGGCCAAGCCCGCACCCTGGGCTATTTCGAGATGTTTTACGGTGGCTTTGAAAACATCACCGCCTACACCCAACGCTTCAACGCGGTGGGCGCCGCCCAGGTCAGTGACGTGGCCCGCACCTGGTTCGCGCCCCACAACCTCAGCGTGGTGATCCAGCTTCCCAAAGGGGCCCCGGCCCCGGATCTGGCCACCATCAAGGCCGAAGCGGCCAAGCTCTTCGCCGCCGCCGCCCCGCCGGCCGCGGCCAAGCAGGCGGCCAGCCGCCAGGTTCTGAAAAACGGCATGATCCTGATCACCAAGCCGGCCCACACCGTGCCCCTGGTGTCTTATCTCTTGGCCGCGCCGGGGGGCCAGGCCGCCGAGAACGCCAAGGACTCGGGCCTGTATGCCCTCTGGTCCCGGGCGGTGGACCGGGGCACCCTCAAGCGCTCCTACCAGGAACTGACCCGCGAACTGGAAGACATGGCCGGCTCCCTGGGCGGTTATTCCGGCCGCACCACCGCCGGGCTCTCGGGCAACTTCCTCTCCTCTGACTGGCGCCGGGGCCTGGAGCTTCTGGCCGAGGTCTGGACCCAGCCCAGCTTCTCTGCGGAGCAGGTGGACCGGGCCAAGGCCGAGGGCGGGCTCGAGGCCCTGACCCTCGAAGCCGAGCTCGAAGGCGAGGCGGTCGACGAGGTTG
>JANQFN010000307.1 GCA_028277825.1 Desulfarculaceae bacterium | reverse complement strand
CGGGAGCCAGTCATCTTTGCGGGAGCCAAACATAACACGACCCGCTTTGCCACCAGCGGCACGCTGGCGGCAAGCGACAGGCGAAGGCGTAGCCAAAGCCACGTCGAGCTTGGAGCGCAGCCGGCAACACCGCCAGCGCTTGGCTGGCGCAGCCGGACGACCGGCCTTCGTGAAATATCCGGGCTAAAGCAGCGCTTGACATTCTCACCGGCGGGACTACATTTACACCTCGTCACCGCTGAACCGAATTCAGCCCGGTCCGATGCATCGCGCGGAGGAATCATGGCCCCCAAAGCCGGCCCCAAGGGGAGAAAACGCCGCAAAAAAGGCGGCCTGGTGCGCAAACTGAAGAAAGGCGTGGTGGGCGCCGCGGCGCGTTATGATTTTGTGGACTTACTCAAGCGCATCTCCGAAAGCGACTCGGGCAAGCCCTGGCTGGATCTCTATTCCCAAATACCCCCGGACTGGCAGGAGGCCCCCAACATCAAAAAGCTGGCCCAGGAGTTGACCCTGGCCCAGCTTAAGGCCGAGAATATTCCGGCCGAGCCGGCCACCATCGCCGGCTATTTGGACGAGATCGCGGTGCGCTACGACCACCAGATCCACATCTGGGGAGCCACGGCGGTCACCACCCTTTTAAACGGCTTTTTCAGCCAGCAGGACCCGGTGCGCTGCTTCATGTCCGCCGACGGGCGGGAGATGCAGCACTTCGAGCTGTTGGACTCCTACCGCAAAGAGGGCCTGGGCGTGGTCTATTTGATGAACCACTCCTCGCATCTGGACGAGTTCATCATGGCCTGCGTCATGGCCCAGCATGGCATGGGCCTGCCCCTGTTCGCCGCCGGGGCCAACATGATGGCGGTCTCTTCGGTGGCCAAGGTGCTGTGGATCAGCTCGTATGTGGTGCGCCGCCGGGGAGCGGAAAGGGCCTATCTGGCCGCCCTGTTCAACTACTGCCGGGCCATCAGCGAGCGCGGCTGCCAGCAGGGCATCTTTTTGGAAGCCTGGGCCGGCGGCGCCCGCAGCCGCGACGGCAGCCTGCGCTATCCCCGCCGCCTGGTGGCCCTGCGCGGGGCCCTGGCCGGCGACAAGGATGTGGTGGTCCAGCCGGTGGCCATGTCCTATTCCACCGTGCCCGAGGACCTCTCCCTGGCCGCCCGTCAGGGCGCCCTGGTGTGGCTCCGGGGCATGGGGGTGCTCTCCACCCTGGGCAAGGTGGTGCTGCACCCCCGCTCCTGGATCTGGCGCTCGGTGCAAGACCTCTACGGCCGGGCCTATCTGACCATGCCCCGGCCCCGGCTGCTGAGCGAGCTAAAGGAGTCCCACGCCCAGGACAAGACCGGGGTCAGCCTGGACGAGCACGTGGCCCTGACCGCCATCACCGACATCGCCCGCACCAAGAAGGTGATGGGCAGTCAACTCACCGCCCGGGGCCTGATGCGCGCCCGGCGCAAGAAAGAGGGCGATCTGGAGGCGGCCACCGCCGCCGAGCTGCTGAGCTTAAGGGAATACCACCAGGAGACCTTTGGCCGCGAACCGGACCTGGAAGACTTCATTGTTGATAACGACATGTCCACCGTGGTGGCCGACGGGCTGAGGACCCTCAGGCGCCGGGCGGTTTTGACTCCTCTGGGCAAGGACGCCCTGGGCCTGCCCAAGGTCAAGTCTCCCAAGGGCCTGGGCTACTACGCCACCCACGGCGACCGCCGGCTGTACTCGCCCACCGCCCGGGAGAACATCGTGGTGGCCGGCGCCGGCGACTGGGGTTTTTCCCTGGTGCACCACCTGGGCATGCGCATGCTGGAGGGCAAGCGCTACCTCAACGCGTCCCTCACCCTGTTCGACCCCCGGCGGGGCCTGATCGAGGAGTTGGCCCTGGACCGCAGCCCCGAGGGCACCTTCAGCGAATACCGCCTGCCCAAAAACGTCTTTGTGACCAGCGACCTGGCCAGCGCCTTCAAGAAGGCCTCGGAGGTGGTGGTGGCCTGCAAGCCCGGCGAATTCGGCGCCCAGGTGAAACACATGCTCAACTTCGCCCAGCCGGGCCTCAAGCTGGTGGTGGCCACCCAGGGCATGGACCCCGACAGCCACCAGTTGCCGGTGCTGATGGCCATGGAGATGGCCGCCCAGATGGGGCGCGGTGATGTGTCCATCTACAGCCTGGGCGGGGCGGTGACCGCCGAGGATCTGGTGGAGGGCCGGGCCGCCCGGGGCGTTCTGGCCGGGCCCAGCGCCGGCCGCGGCGGCCTGAACCATCTGTTCGCCCTGCCCCCCATCGAAATCGTCGCCAGCGACGACGCGGTGGGCGTGGCCCTGGCCGGGGTCATGGCCGGGATTTACGGCCTCTGGGGCGGCTACCTCACCCGCACCGCACGCATCAACACCGCGGCCAACGTGGGCTGCTACCTGGCCGACGCCTCGGGCGAGGCCATCCAGCTCTGCCAGGCCCTGGGCGGTGACGCCGATTCCTTCAGCGCGGCCAGCCCGGGCTGGGCCTCCAGCTTCGCGGCCATGGGCTTAGGGGGGCCGGCCCGTGATTTTGGCAACAAGATCGGCTCTTTGGGTAAGAAGGGCAAGGACGTGGTGGGCGGCGCCCGCAAGCTGTATGAGCAGGGGCTGGAGGCGGACCAGGAGATCGGGGCCTACCGCGACCTGAAATCAATCTGTCTGCTGGCCCGCCAGCACGGCCTGGAGCTGCCCATCCTGGAAGAGGCCTGGAGCACCATCCTGGGCGCGCGCGTCTAGCCCGGATATTTCACGAAGGCCGGTCGTCCGGCTGCGCCAGCCAAGCGCTGGCGGTGTTGCCGGCTGCGCTCCAAGCTCGACGTAGCTTTGGCT
>JANQFN010000285.1 GCA_028277825.1 Desulfarculaceae bacterium | reverse complement strand
CCGCCGGTCTGGGCCAGGATGGGCTCGTCATTCACCCGGGCCACCTCCTGGCCGGCTTGAACGGCATCGCCCAGGGAGAGACGGCACTCGAAGATGCCGTCGTCCGGAGAGCGGAGCACCCGCTCCCAGGTCTTGCCCCCGATCTCGCCGGGCACGCCGGTGTTGGGTTCGGCCCGGCCGGTTTCATAGAGCCGGCCCAGGTTGTGGCCCCGGTTGCTCTCCACCACGAAGTGGGCGTGGGTGCCTGCTTCGAAACCCGGTCCCACTGCGATCACCAGGGGAGCGTCTTCCATGCTTATACCGGTGTAACGTTTGGCCAGGGTGGCCTCCACCAAGACGTCGGGCTTCAAGTCGTCCAGGCAGTTCAGTTCCGGGTCCACCAGGAGGGGAATGCGGCCTTGCTGCCAGATCTCGGGCACCTTGGCCGTATCATCGACGAGCACCGCGCTGACACCCTCCACCGTTTTGTCGCCCTCATGCACCGCCTCGCAGAAGGACACCGCCCGGCGTACCGCCAGGGGCTGGGGCGCCTCGGTCATCACCAGGCGCAAATGGCTGTTGAACAGGCGCCAGGCCACGCCGGTGGCCATCTCGCCGGCGCCTTTGATGACTACGGTCAGGTCGCTCTTCATGGCCACGGTTTCCCGCTCGGGCTACTGATCTTCCTCGTAGACGTTGGCGATGCAGCACAGGAAGGTGCAGACTTCGCTGTCGGAGGGGTTGATAAAACCGTGCGGCTCCATGGTGGGGATGAAGGCCACGTCATGGGTGCCGATATCGAACTGCTCGATCTGCTCGTCGGTCTCCTCATCAAAGACGAAACCGGTCAGGCGGCCGCTGAGGATGAACATGGTCTGATAGTAGAAGTGCTTGTGGATGGGGATCTCCCCGCCCGGCCCCACCGTGAAAAGGCGCAGGCCGTATTCCGGGTTGTCCTCGGGGCCGGCGTTGGAGAGCCACTGAATGGCCACGTCTTTGACCTCGTAGTTTTTGCCCTTATAAGGAAAGGTCTCGATCTTGTTGGATACGGCCTCGGCCGACCTGGCTACCTGCATCTCGCTTCTCCGCTCGGAAAGTTAAAGGGACGCCGCCACCCGGCGGCACCCCTATATTAACACCTGGCCCGGATATTTCACGAAGGCAAAGCGTCCGGCTGCGCCAGCTACCGCCTAACCTTCGTGAAACATCGAGGCTATTCATAAATTTCAGGGTTGAGACAGGTGGGCGGCGGGGTCTTGCCCTCGATCAGGACCGCGATCAGGTTGTCGGCCGCGATCAGGCCCATCTTGGTGCGGGTCTCCAGGGAGGCGCTGGCGATGTGGGGCAGGATCACCACGTTGTCCATGGCCTTGAGCTCCGGATGGATCTCCGGCTCGAACTCGAACACGTCCAGGCCGGCGCCGGCGATTTGGCCCCGCTTGAGCGCTTCAACCAGGGCCGCCTCGTGCACCACCTCGCCCCGGGCGGTGTTGATCAGATAGGCCTCCGGTTTCATCAAGGCGAAATCGGGCGCGTCCATGATATGCCTGGTCTCCGGGGTCAGGGGCACGTGCACCGAGACGAAGTCCGATTCTCTGAGCAGGGTCTCCTTGTCCACGAAGGTGGCGCCCACCTGTTTCTCTATCTGTGCATCCACGGGCGCCACGTCGCTGTAGAGCACCTTCATGTCAAAGCCGGCGGCGCGCTTGGCCATGGCAAAGCCGATGCGCCCGAAGCCCAACAGGCCCAGGGTCTTGTGGTGCACGTCGGCGCCCACGAACAACAGCGGCGCCCAGCCCTCATATTTGCCGGCCCGGGCGTAGACGTCGGCCGGCACGATCAGGCGGGCCACGGCCAACAAGAGCCCCATGGCCAAATCGGCGGTGGTGTCGGTGAGCACCCCTGGGGTGTTGCTGGCCGGGATTTTCCGGGCCGTACAGGCGGGCACGTCGATATTGTTAAAGCCCACCGCATAGTTGGCCACGATCTTTAGCTGCTCGCCGGCCGCGTCCAAAAGCTCGTCGTCGATGCGGTCGGTCAAAAGGGGCAGAATGCCGTCCTTGCCGGCCACCCCGGCCAAGAGTTCCTCCCGGGTCAGCACCCGGTCATAAGGGTTGCATTCGATATCGAAGTTTTCTTCCAGGACATCCATGGCCCCCTGGGGCAGGCGGCGGGTGACGAACACCTTGGGTTTCATCTTCAGGTCTCCAGTTTTTTGTGTGGCCTCAAACCTGGGCCCAGGCCTGTTGCATGGTTCTTTGCGCGTTGGCGATCACCAACAGCGGATCCTGTCCCTCCAGGGGTTTGATCTCGAAGCTGATCAGGGGCTGTTTTTCGCCGTCCAGGAAGCCCACCTCGATCAGGGTGCGCAGGAATTCCACCATCTCGGGCACGTCGTTGACGCTGCCCGGGGTGCCGAAGATGGGGTGGTAGTCGCCGTAGCCCTCCAGGCCCTCGGTGAGCACCGCGTTGCCCAGATGGGCGGCCATAAGGTGCTCCTTCACCGGCTCCAGGGCCTCTTGGGGCGACTCGCCCAGCAGGGGGATGTGGCTCAGATCCACCAGCAGGCCGAAGTTGTCATGCGCGGCCTTGACCTTTTCGGCCACCTCCTTGGCCAGGGCGGCCGGCCCCAGCAGGCAGCACTTGTCCACCTCGCAGTCGAACACCTCGGCTATAACCGGCGGCCCGCCTTTTTCGGCCGAGTAGGCGCACAACTCGCCCAGAGAGGCCGCCAGGGCATCCACCGCGGCCTCGCGCTGCGCGTCGCCCGGGTCCTTGCCCGAGAGCACCACGAAGCTTTGGGCCTCCATGAAGATGGCCTCGTCGATGAGTTCCTTGAGCTTGGCCACCGCCTGGCCGCGCTCGGCCTCATCCAGGGAGTTGATATTGAGGCCGCCGCCCAAGATGGCCGGGTGGGCCCCAAAGCCCACCGACAGCCGGGCCAGGCGGCAGATGTCCTTTACTTTAGCCCGCTGGGCCTCGTCGGCGATGTGGGTGATCTCTATACCCGTAAAGAAGGGATCCTTGGCAATGAGGCCCACGGTCTCGGCCCAGGGGCCCTCGCCGCCCCCCAACTCGGGGAAAGCCATGTAGTGCACGATGCCCATCTTGAGATAGGCCTCTAGGGGTCTGTCCATGTCGCTTACTCTCCGTTGTCTCCGCCGTTTCGGGCTTAGTCCTTCGGCGGCCCGCCCGCCTCCTTGATGGCCCAGAAGATGTTCTCCGGGTCGGCGGGGAGCTTGCGCACCCGGCCGCCGCAGGCGTTGGCGATGGCGTTGAGTATGGCCGGCGTGGCCGGGATGTTGGGCATCTCGCCGATTCCCTTGGCGCCGTAGGGCCCGAACTGGTTCTCCACTTCCAGGATCACCGGCTGGATGTCGGGCACGTCCAGCATGGTGGGGATCAGGTAGTTCTGCAAATTGAGGTTCTGCATAACGCCCTTTTCCATAACCACCTCTTCCATCAGGGCGTATCCCAGACCCATGGCCACGCCACCCTCGATCTGGCCCTCCAGGGCCTTGGGGTTGATGGCCTTGCCCACGTCAAAGGCGGCCACGTAGTCCTCGATGTCCACCTCGCCGGTCTCCACGTCCACCACCAGTTGCACCATGTGGGTGGAGTAGGTGTAGACGAAGTAGGGGCTGCCCTGGCCGGTGTGGCCGTCCAAGCTGGAGGCCGGCGGGGTCCACCAGCCCTGGCCGATCAGCCGCTTGCCGGTCTGCATGCAGCGCGTGGCCACCTCCTTGAACTCCAGCGACTTCTCCGGGTTGTCCCGGTCGAAGATTTTATTGCTTTGGGCCACCAGCTTGTCAGCCGGCACCATGAGCATCATGGAGGCCATGTCCAGGATGGACTCCTTGACCTGGCGCGCGGCCAGGATGATGGCGTTGCCCATCAGGGTGGTGGAGCGGCTGCCCACGGTGGGACCGGACTCGGGCACCAGGTCGGTGTCCGGCTGCACCAGCCGCACGCTGTCCACGTCGATGCCCAACTCCTCGGCGCAGATCTGGGGCAGCACGGTGAAGGCGCCCTGGCCCATCTCGGTGATGCCGGAATACAACAGGGCCGAGCCGTCCTCGTGTACGTGCACCGCCGCGCCGCAGCCGTCAAAACCAGTGCCGATGCTGGTGCGGTACCAGCCCATGCCGATGCCCACCCCGCGGCGTTTGGTCTTGTCCTCATCCACGTACCCGGTCTGGATGAAGCGTTTATCCCAGTCGAACTCCCGGGCGCAGGCCTCCAGGGTGTCCCGGAGCCCCACGCTCTGGTTGAGTATCTGACCGGTGGCGGTGGCCGAGCCCAGCTTGAAGGCGTTTTTGCGCCTTATCTCCAGGGGGCTCAGGCCCAACTCGGCGGCCAACTCATCCATGGCCTGCTCGTGGGCGATGTGCACCTGGGGCGCGCCGAAGCCGCGCATGGCTCCGCCGTAGGGGTGGTTGGTGTAGACCAGGTAGGCGTCCACCTTGACGTTGGGAATCTCATAGGGACCGGCCATCATCACCATGGAGTGCACGTGGGAGCCGCCCGCCGGGGGAATCTTGGGCCCCAGGCTGGCATAGGCCCCCTGCTCGTCGTAGATCACGCCCTTGAAGGCGGTGAGGCTGCCGTCTTTTTTGGCCCCGATCTTGACCTCCATGGTCATGGCGTGGCGCTTGGCGGTCTGCAGGGTGATCTCCTCGCGCTCCAGGGTCATCTTCACCGGCCGCCCGGTGTGCTGGGCCAACACCGCCGCCCGGCAGCCCAGATCGATGGGCGAGTCTTCCTTGCCTCCGAAACCGCCGCCCATGTGGATCTGGCGGCAGCGCACCTGGTTTATGGGCACGCCCAGGACCGGGGCGATGTTGCGCCGCGTGGTGAAGGGCGCCTGCATGGGGCCCTCCACCAGCATGGTGCCGTCGGGCTGGGGCACGGCCATGGTCATGTCCGGCTCCAGATAGGC
>JANQFN010000197.1 GCA_028277825.1 Desulfarculaceae bacterium | reverse complement strand
TCTAGGAGCCTGGGCATGACCCCCAAGTTCATTTTCACCACCGGCGGCGTACTTTCCTCCCTGGGCAAGGGCCTGGCCTCGGCCTCCATCGGCGCCCTTTTGGAGGCCCGCGGCCTGTCGGTGGTATTGCAGAAGCTGGATCCGTATGTCAACGTGGACCCGGGCACCATGAATCCCTTTCAGCACGGCGAGGTCTACGTCACCGACGACGGGGCTGAGACCGATTTGGACATGGGCCACTACGAACGCTTCACCCATGCCAAAATATCCCAGAAGTGCAACCACACCACCGGCTCCATCTACTACAGCGTGATCACCAAGGAGCGCCGCGGCGACTATCTGGGCGGCACCGTGCAGATCATCCCGCACGTCACCGATGAGATCAAAAAGGCTATTCAGAACGTGGTCAACGGTTCGGACCTGGCCATCGTGGAAATCGGCGGCACGGTGGGCGATATCGAGGGCCTGCCCTTTTTGGAGGCCATCCGCCAGTTTCGTAACGACGTGGGCAAGGAAAACTGCCTTTACATCCATTTGACCCTGGTGCCCTACATCAAAAGCGCCGGCGAACTCAAGACCAAACCCACCCAGCATTCGGTCTCCGAGCTCAGGCGGGTGGGCATCCAGCCCGACATCCTGCTCTGCCGCACCGAGATGCCCCTGGACCGCTCGCTCAAGGAAAAAATCGCCCTGTTCTGCAACGTGGAGCCCGAGGCGGTAATCACCGCGGTGGATGTTGATACCATCTACGAGGTGCCGCTCAAATTCCACGAGCAGGGCCTGGACGAGCAGATCTGCCGCAAGCTCAACATCTGGACCCGCACCCCGCCGCTCACCGAGTGGGAGGACCTGGTCTATAAGATCAAGAACCCGGCGCATGAGGTGACCATCGCCATGGTGGGCAAGTACGTGGACCTGCACGAGTCCTACAAGAGCCTGAATGAGGCCCTGGCCCACGGCGGCATCGCCAACAACACCAAGGTGAACATCACCTTCGTGGACAGCGAGGAGGTTGAGCGCGAAGGCGTGGATATCCTGGGCGAGGTGGACGGCATCCTGGTGCCCGGCGGCTTCGGTTCCCGGGGCGTGGAGGGCAAGATCAAGGCGGTGCAGATGGCCCGCGAGCAACAGATCCCCTACTTCGGCATCTGCTTCGGTTTGCACATGGCGGTGATCGAGTTTGCGCGCAACGTGCTGGGCTGGACAGAGGCCCACTCCTCGGAGATTGACCCCAACACCCCCTATCCGGTGATATACTTGATGCGGGAGTGGTTCGACTTCCGCTCCCAGAAAATAGAGCGGCGCGACGAACTAACTGATAAGGGTGGCACCATGCGCCTGGGCGCCTATCCCTGCACGCTGATTGAAGGCACCCTGGCCCACCAGGCCTACAAGGTGGACGAGATCAGCGAACGCCACCGCCACCGCTATGAGTTCAACAACGAATTCAAGGATGCGCTGGCTGACAAGGGTCTGATCGTGAGCGGCACCAGCCCGGACGGCGAATTGGCCGAGATCGCCGAGATAAAGGACCACCCCTGGTTTTTGGGGTGCCAGTTCCACCCGGAGTTCCAGTCGCGGCCCATGAACCCCCACCCCCTGTTCCGGGATTTCATCCGGGCTGCGCTGCGCTATAGCAACCGCAAGCAAGGCTGAACATGAACCACATGGTTCCCACGGTAACCCTGGGCGGACGCGAGTTTGGCCGGCAGGGGTTTTTCGCCATCTGCGGGCCCTGCGTGATTGAATCCGCCGAGACCACCCTGGCCATTGCCGACAAGCTGGCCCAGGTGGCCGCCTCTCTGGATTTGCCCCTGTTGTTCAAGGCCAGCTTTGACAAGGCCAACCGCACCAGCATCGACAGCTTCCGGGGCCCGGGCCTGGAAACCGGCCTGGAGATCCTGGCCCGGGTCAAGGACGAGACCGGCCTGCCGGTGATATCCGACATCCATTTGCCCATCCAGGCCGCTGGCGCGGCCCAGGTCTTGGACGTGCTGCAGATTCCGGCCTTTCTCTGCCGCCAGACCGATCTCTTGGTGGCTGCCGGCCAGACTATGAAGCCGGTTAACGTGAAAAAAGGCCAATACCTGGCCCCGCACGACATCGGCCCTATCATCTCCAAGATCAACAGCACCGGCAATCAAACCGTATGGCTCACCGAGCGGGGCTCGTCGTTTGGCTACAACAACCTAGTGGTGGACATGCGCGGGGTGGAGGTGATGCGCGGCTTCGGGGTGCCGGTGGTGTTCGACGCCACC
>JANQFN010000151.1 GCA_028277825.1 Desulfarculaceae bacterium | reverse complement strand
AAGAAGTTCCGCTGGCGCATGAGTGACACCTGGGGCGGCCTGATGATCCACGACGCCGTGGTGCACTTCTGCGACTCGGTGCGCGCGGCCTCCGGCGGCCGTCTGGACATCAAGCCCATGACCACCGGTTCGGTGGTGGGCGCCTTTGAGCTGTTCGACGCGGTCTCCAAGGGCGTGTTGAACGCTGGCCACTCCTGGCCCGGCTATTGGAAGGGCAAGAACGAGGCCTTTGTGCTTTTCGCCTCGGTGCCTTTTTCTATGGACTATGAGACCTATTCGGTCTGGTATTACCAGGGCGAGGGCAAAAAGCTCATGGATGAGTTGTACGCCCGCTACAACCTCAAGCCCTTCTTCTGCGGCAACGCCGGCCAGGAACTGGGCCTGTACTCCAAGAAGCCCCGCAAGTCCATGGCCGACTTCAAGGGCATCAAGGTGCGTACCCCCGGTTGGTTCATGGATATCCTCAACCGCATGGGCGTCAACGCCACCGCCATCCCCGGTTCCGAGGTCTATTTGGCCCTGGAGCGCGGCATCGTGGACGCGGCCGAGTTCTCCTCGCCCGGCATCACCTACGGCATGGGTTTCCACGAGATCGCCAAGTTCGTGATCGAGCCCGGCGTGCACCAGCCCTCGGCTCAGACCGACCTGTTTATTAACATGGACAGCTGGAAGAAGCTGCCCGATGACCTTAAGGCCATCGTGGAGATTTCCGCGGCCGAGACCGATGCCTGGTTCTACACCTACAGCGAAATGGCCAACATCAAGGCCATCCACCTGCTGCTCAAGGCCGGTGTCACTTTCGTCAAGATGGACGAAGCCACCCGCAGCGAGTTCCGCAAAACCACCGAGGCCTACCTGAGCGAGCTGAAGGCCAAGTATCCTGACGTGAAGCGCATCCTGGAGTCCCAGGAGAAGTTCATTAAGGAATACGCCGCCTGGAAGGATCTACGTTCCGGTGTCTCGGTCTGGCCGGCCGAGGACTACATCAAGGGTAAGCAGTATCAGTAAAACCTTATCGCCCCGGGGCTATTGAATGGCCCCGGGGCCTTCACTTTGTAATCAGGGGCAAAGCCAATGGACAGCCTTTTGCGCCTCATAGACGACGTCAACGAGCATGCCGGCAGGTGGGTGGCCTACCTCATCCTGCCCATGATTTTCGTGGTGATGTATGAGGTCATCCTACGCCGATTATTCAACGCGCCCACCACCTGGGCCTTTGACATGACCACCTACATCTACGCCGGCCACTTCATGCTGGGCCTGGGCTATGTGTTGTTGCATGAACGACACGTACGCATCGACGTTATATCCCAGCAGTTCCCCAACAAGATGCAACTGTGGCTCAGGATCATCACCTTCTGGATTCTGTTCGTGCCCTATATGGCCGCGCTTTGCTACGGCGGCGTCGAATTCGCCCTGGAGTCATGGATACAGTGGGAGAGGGGTCAGAACACCTGGCGCCCGCCGCTGTATATCGTCAAGACCATCATCCCGGTGGCGGCGTTCATGCTGGCGGCCCAAGGCTTTTCCAACTTCATCAAGGACGTGCGCAAACTCAAAGGAGGGCGATAGATGGAACCTTCAACGATCGCCCTTTTGATGTTCGCCTCTTTGTTCGTGGCCATCTTCGCCGGCCATCCCCTGGCATTCGCCCTGGGAGGCCTTTCCATAATCTTCGGATTTTTGTTTTGGGATGTGCCCCCGGACGTAATCTTCGCCGGTCTGTCCAACAAGACCATGGGGGTGATGTCCGACTATGTCCTTGTGGCGGTGCCTCTGTTCATTTTCATGGCCCAGATGCTGGACGCATCCGGGGTGGCCGAGAGCCTGTTCAATGCCCTGTACGTGGTGTTGGGCCCCATCAGGGGCGGCTTGGGCCTGGCCGTGATCCTGGTCTGCACCATCTTCGCGGCCTCGGCCGGGGTGGTGGGCGCCACCGAAGTGGCGGTGGGGCTGTTGGCCGCGCCGGCCCTGATGAAACGCGGCTATGACATACCGCTCACCGCCGGGGCCATCTGCGCCGGCGGCACCCTGGGCATCATCATTCCGCCTTCCATCATGCTGGTGTTCTACGGTTCTCTGGCCAACCTCTCGGTGGGTCAGCTGTTCACCGCGGCCATGGCGCCGGGACTCCTTTTGGCCACCCTTTACATGCTCTATATCGCGATCCGCTGCGGCATCACTCCTTCCATGGGACCGCCCATGCCCAAGGAGGAGCGCACCCACACCTTTGGCCAAAAGGTGCGCATGGTCCTCTTCGGCCTGGTGCCCCCCATATTCCTGATCATTCTGGTTTTGGGCTCCATTATCGGCGCGGTGGCCACCCCCACCGAGGCGGCGGGCATCGGCTGCGCCGGCTCCTTGGTCCTGGCCCTTTTCTACCGCAAGCTCACCTGGACGGCGGTGAAAAACGCCTGTCTGGCCACCCTGACCACCACCTCCATGATCTTGGCCCTGGCCGTGGGCGGCAACGCCTTTCAGTCGGTGTTCATGATCCTGGGCGGCGGCGACGCCATCTCCGAACTGCTCTTGGGCATGCAGGTCAGCCCTCTGGTGGTGCTCTACATCATGATGGGCTGCGTGTTCGTGCTCGGCATGTTCATCGACTGGATCGGCATTCTTTTGATCATCGTGCCCATTTTCATGCCCATCGCCTATGAGTTGGAGTTCAACCCCATCTGGTTCTCCACCCTGATCTGCGTGAACCTGCAGATGGCGTTTTTGACTCCACCATTCGGCTATTCCATGTTCTATCTCAAGGGCATCGCTCCCAAGGAAATGACCATGATCCACATCTATAAGGGTGTGGTGCCTTTCATCATCCTGCAATGGATAGCCCTGATCATCTGCGTCACCTACGAAGACTTCGTGCTCTGGATACCCAGGCTGTTGTTCGGCGAGGGCGCGGTGTAAAGCCTGAACTTGCCAATAAAAACCCCCGGGGTTTGATGCCCCGGGGGTTTATTGTTGCGCAATATTGGTGCGGGCTGCTCAGGGATTCAAAAAATCAGGGTCCTGGTATTCCGGCTCGGGATAGCTGTAAAAGCCCTGGCCGCTTTTGGCCCCCAATTCGCCGGCCTCCACCTTGTCCTTGAGCGCCTGGGGCGGGTGGTCCCTGGGGTCGCCGGATTCGTTGTAATAGACCATTTCGATGTCATACACCACGTCCAGGCCCACCGCGTCCATCAGCCCAAAGGGGCCCCAAGCGGTGTTGTTGAAGATCATGTAGGCCCGGTCCACGTCCCGGAAATCCACGATACCCTGGGCCCACATGTGCAGGGTCTCGCGCTTGATGGCCCGCCACACCCGGTTGAAGCAAAAGCCCAGGCTTTCCTTGAGCACCTTGAGCGGTATCACGTCAAGGCTGGCCACGAAGCTGCGTCCCGCCTCCATTACTTCGGCGCTGGTTTGGGTGCCGCCCATCACATCGGCCATGTTCTGGCCCAGCTCGGGACGGTAGAAGTGCATGTTCAGGACCTTTTCCGGCCTTCCGGTGGCGTCCTCCACCTTGGATACCGGCATAGATGATGAATTGGTGGCGAAAATGGCGTGCCCCGGCGCCGCCTGATCCATCTCGGCCCATACCTGGAGCTTGATGTCCAGGTTCTCCGGCACCACCTCAATCACCAGGTCGGCCTGGGCGCAGGCCTCGGCCAGGCTGGAGCATATCTTGACCAGCTTGGCCGCCCGGGGCCACAGGTCCACCTTGATGGGCGTGGTCCGCACCTTGGACTGGTCGATGGACATGAAGCCTTCCAAGGTCTTATGGAAGATCTCCGGATCAGGGTCGTATCCCCAAACCTGGTAACCGCAGGCCGCCGCCTGGGCCGCTATCTGGGCCCCCAGGTTGCCCAGGCCCAACAACGCCACGTTTGCAATCTTGATGGCCAAGACGTGACTCCTTTCCGGGTCAAATTCGATGAGGTCCCTGTAGTTTTCACCGGGATGAGCCCACCCCTATGAGTAGGACATAATAGGGTGGGCTGTCAATCAAACCGGCTAGCCCGGATATTTCACGAAGGCCGGTCGTCCGGCTGCGCCAGCCAAGCGCTGGCGGTGTTACCGGCTGCGCTCCAAGCTCGACGTAGCTTTGGCTACGCCTTCGCCTGTCGCTTGCCGGACGCCTTGCCAGCGCTTGGCTGGCTGTGCCGGGCTTGGGTACA
>JANQFN010000080.1 GCA_028277825.1 Desulfarculaceae bacterium | reverse complement strand
GGGCGCAGCTCATCAACTCCCAAGTAACCGGCGCCAGCCCTTCAGGGCCGGTTTCGGCAATCACCACCACGCTGTGAGCCGCCGCCGAACTCATAGCAGGGCCCGCTCTTTCAGCATGGCCGCCAGTTGCGCGGCCTTGTCCTGGCCGCTGCCTTGCAGGTGCAGGCCCGCCCGGCGCGGCGTCGGCGGGGCCAGGCTTATAAGTTCCAGGGCCGAGCCGGGCCGGGGCAAGGCGCCGGCCTCAATGGTGTGGGGTTGTTGCTTCTTGGCTTTGAGCAGGTTGGAAAGCGATGGATAGCGCGGCTGGTTGCTGCCGCTGTTGACGGTCACCAAGGCCGGCAGGTCCATTTCAAGGCAATCGCGCCAACCGCCTTCGATCTCCCGCTCCAGGTATAGCGCAGGCTGCTCGGCGCGCAGTTGGAGCTTCACCATCGAGGTGGCCAGGGGCAGGCCCAGCAATTCGGCCAACATGGGGCCGGTCAGGCCCTGCATGCTGTCCTGGGACATGGCCCCGCAGAAAATGAGGTCATATACCCGCTCTTTGGCCCAGGCCGCGATCCAGGCGGCCGTGGTCAGGGGATCGGGCGACTCGTCTTCTCTGGTGAGTATGTGCAGCATGCGGTCCGCACCCATGCCCCCGGCCCGCTGCAACACGGCCAGGGCCCGTTGCGGCCCCACGGTCAGGGCGTCGACGCTCACGTCTTGGCCGGTTTCCTTGAGGAGCAGGGCCTCTTCCAGGGCGAACTCGTCAAAGCTGTTCATCTGGAAACGGGCCGCCGGGTGCAGGGCCAGGGACGGCGGCGAGGCCTGCAACTCAAAGGCGGTCTCGGGCTCGGCCACTTGTTTCAGGCACACCAAAATCTTCATTTCTCATCCCGGATAAAAACACATGGGCTCACAGGGCAGTCTAGAGCATGCGGGGCCGGCCCACAACAAAAAGTGAACAAATGTTCGCTTTTTGTTGACTTGGGTGTAGATTCGAGGCAATTTGATCGGGAAGGCACTCAGGGACAAAAGCGACCATGAGCACCATTTATATCATCCGGCACGGCCAGGCCTCCTTTGGCGCGGACAACTACGACTGCTTGTCCGAGTTGGGCCGCCGTCAATCACTGATCACCGGGGATCATTTCGCCGACCTGGGCATCAGTTTCGACGCGGCCTACTGCGGCACCATGGCCCGCCAGCAGGACACCGCCAAGGCGGTGCTCTCCCGCCTGCCCCAGCCGCCGGAACTCCAGGTTTCCGCTGATTTTAATGAGTACGACTCCGGACCCACCATCAAGGCCCTGCTGCCGGCCATGATCCAGGAAAACCCGGCCATGGCCCAGGCGGCGCCCAAAATGTTGGAGGACCGCCGCGCCTTTCAGATGGTCTATGAAGGGGCCATGACCCGCTGGGTCTCCGGTGAATACGACACCGGCGAGGCTGAGACCTGGGCCAGTTTTTTAGAACGCAGCGGCCGCGCCCTGGACCGGATCATGTCTGACAACGGGCGGGGCAAGACCGTGGCCATGTTTTCCTCCGGCGGCCCCATCTCGGCGGTGATGCGCCGCGCGCTTAACCTGGAGGACCAGACCGCGCTCCGGCTCACCTGGATGATCAAGAACGCCTCGGTCTCCAGCTTTTTCTACAACGACCAAGACCTGGCCCTGTCCAGCTTCAACTCGGCGACCCATTTGGAGCTGCTGGGCGAGCCCGGCCTGATAACCTATCGCTGACCTTTTTTAGCTAGGGGGTTTTCATGGACTTTGCCATTTCCGAAAAAATGCAGACCATCCTGGAACTCATCAACGAGTTCGTGGACAAGGAGCTGATCCCCCTGGAGCAGCAGTTCCTCAGCCGGCCCTGGGCCGAGTTGGTGCCGGTTTTGGAGGAAAAGCGCGAGATGGTCAAGCAGATGGAGTTGTGGGCCCCTCTGCATCCCAAGGAGTGGGGCGGCATGGGCCTGGACCTGGTGGAATACGGTCTGGTCTGCGAGGCCCTGGCCCGCACTTTCACTGGGGTCTATGTGTTCGGCTGCCAGGCGCCGGACGCGGGTAACATCGAAATCCTGATGAAGTACGGCACGCCCGAGCAACAGGAGAGGTTCTTAGAGCCCCTGGTGGCGGGCGAGATCCGTTCGTGCTTTTCCATGACCGAGGTGGACCAGCCCGGCTCCAACCCGGTGATGCTGGACACCACCGCGGTGCTCGAAGGCGACGAGTACGTGATCAACGGCCACAAGTGGTACACATCGTCTGCCGACGGCGCTGAGTTCGCCATCGTCATGGCGGTCACCGATCCCGAGGCCCCCACCTATCTGCAGGCCTCCATGATCATCGTGCCCACCAACACCCCGGGCTTCAACCTGGTGCGCAACATCCCGGTGATGGGACATGCCGGCGACGGCTGGCACAGCCACGCCGAGATCCTCTACCAGAACTGCCGGGTGCCCAAGGAATACCTGCTGGGACCCCAGGGCCAGGGCTTTGTCATCGCCCAGGAGCGCCTGGGCCCGGGCCGCATCCACCACTGCATGCGCTGGGTGGGCATCTGCAACCGCTGTATGGAGCTGATCTGCGAACGGGCCCTGACCCGGCCCATCTCGCCCAACAAGAAGCTGGCCGACAAGCAGATCATCCAGACCTGGGTGGCCGAATGCGCCGCCGAGATCCGGGCGGCCCGCTTGATGATCTTAAACTGCGCCTGGACCATTGAAAACTTTGGGGCCAAGGAGGCGCGCCAGGACATCAGCCTGATCAAGTTCTACGCCGCCGGCGTCATGCAACGGGTGGTGGACAAGGCTCTGCAGGTGCACGGCGGCCTGGGCATGACCGACGACACCCCCATCGCCGCCTTCTACCGGGGCGAACGGGCGGCGCGCATCTATGACGGTGTGGACGAGGTGCACAAGATATCGGTGGCCAAGCGCATCCTCAAGGAGGCTGGCGCGGCCAAGGGATTGTTATGACCTTTGCCCAGTTCAACCAGGCGGCGGCCATCTCGCGCCGGGAAATCTACCGCGAGATCTACCACGAGCATCGCCTGACCATAAAGGCCAAGAAGGAAAAGACCGCGCTCAAAAATCTGGAGCTGATCTTCGAGGCCACTTTGAAGATCAGCAACAAAAAAGGCTTTTCCGCCATGACCATGCGCGACCTGAGCGCCGAAACCGGTCTGAGCCTGGGGGTCTTGTATCATTACTTCGCCAGCAAGGAAGAACTCCTGGACATGGTGCAGAGCACCGGCCGGGGCATCACCTCCCGCATCCTGCGCCAGGCCCTGGCCGGGGAAAGCGACCCGGCGGCCCGGTTGCGCGCCGGCATCAAGGCCCACCTGTTTTTGAGCGAGGCCATGCAGCCCTGGTTCTATTTTTCCTACATGGAGGCCCGCCACCTGGGCAGCGAGGAAAAAGAGCGCACCAAGGCCAGTGAGCTGTACAGTGAAAAGCTCTTCGCCGACATCCTCAAAAATGGCCAGGAGCAAGGCGTGTTCAAGCCCATGGACTGCCAAAACATGGCGGCGGTGATCAAGGCCATGCTACAAGACTGGTACGTCAAACGCTGGAAGTACGCCAAGCGCGGCCAGAACGTTGACCAGTACGCCAGCTTCGTGGTGGACCTAGTGGAGAGTTATTGCCTGGCCGGCGGCGAGCCCCAGGAGAAGTAGGGGGAGCGGTTAATGGAACACAGGGACCAGGCGGCCCAGATCAGAAGCGGCGAGGAATTGGACGTGGGCCGGGTGCGGGACTACCTGGGCGAGAACATCCCCGGCCTGAGCGGCGAACTCACCATCCGGCAGTTCCCCCGGGGTTTTTCCAACCTGACCTATCTTTTGGAAATGGGCGGCCGCCAGATGGTGCTCAGGCGCCCGCCGCACGGCACCAAGGCCAAGAGCGCCCACGACATGGGCCGTGAGTTCAAGGTGCTCAGCGCGCTGCAGGGCACCTACCCCTATTGCCCCCAGCCCCTGGCCTTTTGCCAAGACCCGGAGGTGCTGGGCTGCGACTTCTACGTCATGGAGCGTCTGGAAGGCGTCATCATCAGAAAGGACCTGCCTCAGGGGTTCAATTTGTCCCCTGAGCAGGTGCGCAGTCTTTTCACCAGATTGCTGGAGGTGCAGCTTGAGCTGCACTCCATTGATTACGAGGCCGTGGGTCTGGGCGATTTCGGCAAGCCGGCCGGTTATGTGGAGCGCCAGGTGACCGGCTGGTGCAAGCGCTATCGGGCGGCGCGCACCGATGACGCCCCGGACTTTGAAGCGGTAATGGCCTGGCTGAATGAGCACATGCCCCCGGACGCGGCGCGGGCCACCATCGTGCACAACGACTTCAAGCTGGACAACGTGGTGGTGGACGCCGGCGACCCCACCAAAATCATCGGGGTGCTGGACTGGGAGATGGCCACCATCGGCGACCCCCTGATGGACCTGGGCAACACCCTGGCCTATTGGGTGCAGGCTGAGGACCCCGACGAGCGGCAGCTGATGCGCTCCATGCCCAGCAACCTGGAAGGCGCCCTGACCCGGCGCGAGGTGATAGAACTCTACGCCGGCCGCACCGGCCGCACCATCGCCGAATTCGACTATTACTACTGCTTCGGGCTCTTTCGCCTGGCGGTGATCGCCCAGCAGATCTACTACCGCTTTTATCACGGCCAGACCCAGGACGAGCGCTTCGCCGCCTTGATCTTCGGGGTGAACGTGTTGGAAAAGGCCGCCAGCCAGGTCATGGAACAGACCGTTGGTTAGGGCCGGCACAAAGGAGTGACCGATGAGCAAATCCCAGGTATCCATCGTGCACTATGAACAGCCCCTGGACTCAGTGCGCCGGGCGGTGGAGTTGTGCGGCGGCCTGCCCCGGCTGAAGCCGGGCGCCAAGGTCTTCATCAAACCCAACATCGTCTTCTGGACCCGGGTGGTGAACTTCCCCAAGTGGGGAGTGATCACCACCAGCCGGGTGGTGGAGGACATGGTGCTGCTGTTGAAGGAGCACGGGGTGGAGGACATCACCATCGGCGAGGGCATCGTCACCTCCAAGCCCAAGGATGTGGAGACCGCGGCCTCGGCCTTTGAGGGCCTGGGTTACGACGAGATGAAAAAACGCTACGGCGTCAAGACCCTCAACGTGATGGAGCGCCCCTTCGAATTAGTGGACCT
>JANQFN010000079.1 GCA_028277825.1 Desulfarculaceae bacterium | reverse complement strand
ATTGAAACCGCCCTGAAGCAGACCGGCTGGGTGCAGAGCAAGGCCGCGGCGCTTTTGGGCATCTCTCCCCGGGCCCTGTCTTATAAATTGGACAAGCTGGACATCCAACACCCCAACCTGGATGCCCGCCGGCGCCGCCGTAAATAGGGCGCACCTCAACTGTTCAAACCCGGTTTATTCCCATTTCGTAATTACAATATCGTAATAATTACGATATTGTAATTGCATTTCAGGCGTATTTTTTTGCCTCCTCCGTGCGCCTCCAATAGCACCCACCATCATAAGTAGCTAAAATTAAAATATAATAAGTAGTTAAACTGAAAAAATTTTCTATTTTAGACTCTCCCCGACCGGTTGGCACCCTTCTTGTAATGTACTGAGGCCATATCCAAGTAAATTAAGATAGCGAGCTTGACAATCTTTAATTTGGAGGTAGCGATGAAGGCTTGGCAAGAGGTTAAGAAACTGGTCACCGACGATGGCGGCATCAGCGCCGTGGAGTACGCGTTGCTCCTGGCGCTGATCGGGGCCGCCATCGCCACGGCGGCCTACACGTTGGGCACTACGGTGAGCGGCAAAATAGGCGACGCCACCACCGCGCTCAACACCTCCGGCGGCGGCGGCGACAGCTAGGCGCCTCCCCGGTGGCAAAAGCCAAAAAATGCGGACAACACCGGCAAGCATTTTATTATCTCAGTTGAGCGGACCCAACTGGGGACTGCTTCCGGCGTGTCTATTCCTGCCCTGGTTGGCCTTTCCTCAGGGGGCCAACCAGGGCGGGTACATTTTGTTCGTACTGCTGGCCCTGTTGATGGCCAGTCATGACCTTTTCAACCGGCGCATTCCCAACCAACTGAACGCTTTGGCCGCCATTTGCGGCTTGACCGCCGCCGCCCTCTATGGAGGGGCTCCGGCGCTGGGACAGGCCCTCTTGGGCGGCCTCACCGCCTTTGGCTTAATGGCAATTTTCTTCTTTTGCGGCGCGGTGGGCGCCGGCGACGTCAAGGCCCTGGGCGCCTTGGGCACCTTTCTGGGCCCTTGGGGCGCCCTGGAGTTGTTCCTGCTGACCGTACTGGCCGGCGGAGCCCTGGCCGTCCTGCGCCTGGTGACGGCCAAGGGCCTCAAAAGCCTGGCCGCCTGGCGGCTGCACGGCCGGGGGCTCACCATGCCCTACGGCCTGGCCATCTGCACCGGGGCCCTCATCCGGGTTGCCCTGCAGGGCGGGCTGCGTTGAAACTTCCCCGCAAATTGCTTAAAAACACCACCGGTTCAGTGGCAGTGGAGTTCGCCCTGTTTCTGCCCCTGTTGCTGGTTCTGATCTTCGGCGTGGTGGAGTTGGGCTCGGCCTGGTATTCCAAGCAGATGCTGGTCAACGCCAGCCGCGAGGGCGCCCGCCTGGGTGCCCTTTTTAATGCCGGCGACCTTACCGACAGCGACGTGCAGAACCATGTGCTGGTCCTGCTCAGCGACGCCGGCTTTCCCGGCTCGCCCACGGTTACGGTCAGCGGGGTGGCCAACTCGGCCGGCTCCCCGGTATCGGTTCAGGTAGAGAGCAGCTATGACCTCCCTGTGCTCGGCGCCCTGGTGCCCGCGGCACTCAGCACCGTCAACCTCAGCGCCACCACTGTGATGCGGCACGAGTGAGGTGAGCCCCATGAAGCGCAAGGCCCCGTTTCTGTTCCTGCTTTTAGCCCTGCTTCTGGCCGGCGCCGCCGCCTGGGGCGCCCACCAGTGGATGAGCGCCCAGGCGGCTCAAAAGGCCGGCCCAGCCCTGAAACTGGCGCCGGTGGTGGTGGCCCAGAAGGTACTTCCCGCCGGCCACAAGCTGACCGCCCAGGACCTGGCGGTGCAGCGCTGGCCAGTGGCCAACTTGCCCCAGGGCCGCTTTGGCAAGATCCAGGCGCCTTTGGGACGGGTGCTCAAGGGCCCCATGTTCAAAGGCGAGGTGGTGTTGGTCTCCAAGCTGGCCCCCAAGGGGGCCGCCAGCGGGCTCTCGGCGGTGGTGCCCCGGGGATACCGGGCCATGACGGTCAGGGTCAACGAGGTCATCGGCGTGGGCGGCTTTGTGCAACCCGGCGACCGGGTGGACGTGTTGGCCACCATCGATCAGGGCCCTTTTCGCGAGGACCCGGTGAGCCATTGCGTGTTGGAAGACATCACCGTTCTGACCGTGGGCGAGAGGATTCAGCGGGAAAGCAAGGGCGGCCGCGCCAAACAGCACAAGGTCAAGGTGGTCACCCTGCAGCTCAAGCCGGCCCAGGCCGAGACCCTGGCCCTGGCCTCCAGCGAGGGAAGGGTGGTGCTCTCGCTCAGAAACCAGGTGGACCGCCAGGGCGGCGGCAGCCGGGGCGTCAGCCTCACCGAGTTGGTGCCGGCCTTGTCGACCAAAAAGCCGGCTCAGGCGGCTGAAAATTCCTCCTCCAGGCCCCAAGGCGAGACTGTCGAGTTGATCAGGGGGGTTAAGAAGACCCAGCAGACCTTGTAAACGGAGAGAGGACCGTGCTCAGATTCATCCTGATATTCCAGCTTTGCCTGGCGCTTTCCCTCTCGGCGGCCTCGGTGGCCCTGGGCGCGATGCCCGGCAAGGGCCCGGAGGTGAGCCGCGAGGTCATCAAACTGGGGCATTCGCGCCTCATGAGCCTGCCCAAGCCGGTGGGCCGGGTCAGCGTGGGCCGGGCCGAGGTGGCCGACGTGGTCATGGTCACCTCCCGCCAGCTCTACCTCAACGCCCGCCAGGTGGGCAGCACCAACGTCAGCCTCTGGGACCGCTCCGATCGCCTGATCACCGTTTTCGAGGTCCAGGTGGTCCGGGACCTCACCCGCCTCAAGCAAAGGCTCTACCAAATACTGCCCAGCGAACCGGTGGAGGTGCGCGAGCTGGAGGGGGCGGTGGTGCTCTCGGGCAACGTCTCCAGCCTGGAGGCCAAAAAAAGAGCCGAGGCCCTGGCCAAGGCCTTTGCGCCCAAACGCACCGCCAGCCTTTTGGAAGTGGGCGGCAACCAGCAGGTGGAACTCAAGGTGCGCTTTGCCGAGGTGAGCCGGCGGGTGACCAAGCGCATGAACATCAACCTGGCCATCTTCAACCCCCTGACCGGCGACTTCCTTTTTACCCTGTTGGGCAACCTGATCAAGCCCCTGGACACCCAGGGCAACGAGATGACCCTGTCGGACAAGGTGACCGCCATGGGTGGATTCAAAAGCGGCAACACCCGCATAATGGGCTTTTTGGACGTTCTGAAGGAAAACGGCCTGGCCAAGATACTGGCCGAGCCCAACCTGGTGGCGGCCAGCGGGCAAAAGGCCGAGTTTTTGGCCGGCGGTGAGTTCCCCATCCCGGTGCCCCAGCGGGAGAACATCACCATCCAGTTCAAGAAGTTCGGCGTGCAGCTCAACTTCACCCCTGAGATCAGGCCGGGGGGGCGCATCCGCCTCACCGTGGCTCCGGAGGTGAGCGAGTTGGACTTCACCACCGCGGTGGTGGTGGAAGGCTTCACCGTGCCCGGACTCACCACCCGCCGGGCCAAGACCCAGCTGGAATTGGCCGACGGCCAAAGCTTCGCCATGGCCGGGCTCTTCCGCGATGACATCAACCAGTCGGTGGCCAAGTTCCCCCTTTTGGGCGACCTGCCCATCCTGGGGGCTTTGTTCCGCAGCACCGAGTTCAAGAAAAAGAAGACCGAGCTGGTCATAGTGGTCACCCCCCAGATCGTGCGCCCGGGCAGCCGGGAGCCGGCCCCGGCGCCAGCGGGCATCTTCCGCGAGCCGGACGAGTTCTCTTTATTCCTCCTGGGCAAGATGGCCACTCCCCTGCGCCTCAAACCGGGCCCGCCGCTCAACTTTTCGGAGCTGGAAGGCCGCTTCGGTCATGACTGGGCTTGGTAAAATCCGCCGCCTTTGGCAAGGAGACCGCGCCAGCGTGGCGGCGGTCACCGCCGTGTTTCTCACCGCCCTGTTGGCCTTCATTTCCCTGGGCGTGGACCTGGGGCTTTTGTACAGCGCCCGGGCCGAGCTGCAAAACGCGGCCGACGTGGCCGCCCTGGCCGGGGCCTCCACCCTGATCACCTGGGATGAGAACCAAAACGCCATTGCCCAGGCCGACACCGCCATCGCCACCGCTCAACAGTTCGCCCTGTTGAACCAGGCCCAGAAAGTGAACCTGACCCTGCGCTCCGAGGACATCACCTTGGGCCTGTGGGATTTGGAGGGCGGCGGCTTCGACCCGGACTACACCGGGGCCAGCAGCAACCCCGACGAACTGAGTGGAATCCAGGTGCTTATGCGCCGCGACAGCCTGGCCAACGGCCCGGTGGCCACCATTTTCGCCGGCGCCTTCGGTTTTGGCGAGGTGGCCCTGAGCGCCGAGGCCACCGGCTATCTGGGCTATGCCGGCGACGTGCCCGCCGGAGCGGTGGATCTACCAATCGCCCTGCAGGCCGAGGACTTGAATCCCGGTGACGGACCGGACTGCGGCTCCATCATCGCCTTCAGCAGTGAGGGCGAGGAAAACGCCGAATGGACCACATTCTTCACCTGGCCGGCCAACAATCCCAACGTGGCTGCCTACGTCAATGGTGAGATGGAGATTCCCGCCCTGGGGGTGGGTGACAGATTGAACATGATTAACGGCAAACTGAGCAACAACACTTGGAAGGACTTACAGGATCGCTTCGAGGCCGAGGGAAGCGACACCGACGGCGACGGCTCGGCCGATTCCTGGCAGGTGATGCTGCCGGTGGTGACCAACGCCGGCTGCAACAGGGCCAGGGTGGCCGGGTTTGCCAATGTGACCATCAGCGAGGTGCGCACCGCGCCCCACAAAGACATCATCGCCACCTTGCAGTGCGGCATGGTGCAGCCCGACAGCGCCAGCGGCGGCGGCAACTACGGCACCCGGGCCGCCGCGCCCAAACTGGTTCGGTAAAGGTCATGAGATGAGCAGCAAGGAACTACAGGTATTGGCCCACAACCTGACCCGGGGCGGCGGGGACCGTCTGCGCCAGATGGTGAGCGCCGCCCCCCGCGCCCGGCTGATCGAGGTGGTGGCCTCCTCCGAGGATTTCGAACGCAAAGCCGTGCAGATCAAGCCCGACATCTTTTTGGTGGAATTCGACGTTGAAGCCGCAGGTCTGGCCGACCTGTTGGGCCGCCTGCGGCGTAGCGCGCCGGAGAGTGCTCTGGTGGTGATGGGCGAGAGCACCGAACCGGAGGTGATTTTGGCCGCCATGCGCCTGGGCGCCCGGGAATATTTGCCCGCTGCAAACCAGGATCGTGATTTCGCCGAGGCGGTGAGCCGCCTGTGGAGCGGCACCGCCGCCGCGGCCCGGCCGGCGGGCCACCTGTTGAGCGTGATGGGGGTCAAGGGCGGGGTGGGCACCAGCAGCCTGGTCCTGAGCTTGGCCTGGATCGCCAGCCAGAACCTGGGCGTGCGTGCCGCCCTGATCGATCTGGACTTGGTCAAGGGCGATTTGGCCTCCCTGTTGGACCGCGAAGCCCGCCGCAGCCTGGCCCAGGTGGTGGAGGATTTCGACCGGCTGGACAACCTGCTGATGGACAGCCTGTTGGGCGAGGTGGCGCCGGGGCTGAGGTTCATGGCCGCCCCGGGCGACGCCGTGATGGCCGAGGAGATCAAGGGCCTCCACGTGGAGCGCACCCTGGAGCACCTGCAGGACAACCATGAACTGGTGCTGGCCGATTTGCCTCCGCGCTTGGATGAGTCCGGCCTGGCCGCCCTGGACCGCTCGGACCTGGTGCTGTTGGTCAGCGAACCCACCGTCTTGGGGCTCAAGGCCCTCCGGCGCATGCTGGAACTGTGCAAGAGCCTGGGCCACGGCAAAGACAAAACCAAGGTGGTGGTCAACCGCTACGGCGCCAAACAGTGCGTGACGGCCAAGGAGGTGGAAAAAGTCATCGACGCCCAACCTTTGGCCTATCTGCCCAACGACAGCGCCACCTTGATGCAGGCCGCCAACAGCGGGGTGCCCGCGGTGCGCGACTGGCCCCGCTCCAAGTGGAGCAAAGAGGTGGCCAAACTGGCCGGGCCCCTGGTGGCCACCTTTGGAGGCACCCCGTGAGCCTGCGGGCCCGATTGGGGGCAGCATCCTTAAACGGCGCCCTGCCCGAGGCCGAGGAGCGCGATTCCGCCCGGGAAAGCGCCAGGCAGGACTTAAAGGCCCGGGTGCACTACAAGGTGATCGAGCAACTGGACTTGTCCATGCTGGGCGATGGCGCCGACGGCTCGACCGAAAAGGAGTTGGAGGAGGCGATCCGCCTGGTGGTGGAGGGCGAGCCCGACGCCTTGAGCCACAACGAGCGCGAGGGCCTGGCCTGGGAAATCAAGAACGAGGTGTTGGGCCTGGGTCCCCTGGAGCCGCTTTTGGCCGACTCCAGCCTCAGCGAGATCCTGGTCAACGGTTGCGACAAGGTGTATGTGGAGCGCGGCGGCCGCTTGCAGCGGGTGGGTGTGCGCTTTCGCGACAACCAGCATCTGCTGAAAATCATCGATAAAATCGCCAGCGCTGTGGGCCGGCGCATCGACGAGTCCTCGCCCATGGTGGACGCCCGCCTGGCCGACGGCAGCCGGGTCAACGCCATCATCCCGCCCCTGGCCCTGGACGGCCCGGCCATGTCCATCCGCAAGTTCGCGGTGGACCCCTTGAAGGTGGAGGACCTCATCCGTCTGGAGGCCTTCAGCGCGCCGGCGGCCAGGTTCCTGGAGGCGGTGGTCAAGGCCCGCTTGAACGTGCTGATCAGCGGAGGCACCGGCACCGGCAAGACCACCCTCTTAAACGTGCTCAGCGCCTTCATTCCCCGCCGGGAGCGCATCGTGACCATCGAGGACTCGGCCGAGTTGCAGCTACAGCAGGACCACGTGGTGCGCCTGGAGACCCGGCCGCCCAACATCGAGGGTCACGGTGAAGTGACTATGCGCGATTTGGTCAAAAACAGCCTGCGCATGCGGCCCGACCGCATCGTGGTGGGCGAGGTGCGCGGCGGCGAGGCCCTGGACATGATGCAGGCCATGAACACCGGCCACGACGGCAGCCTCACCACCATTCACGCCAACAGCCCCCGCGACGCCATCTCCCGCCTGGAGACCATGATGACCATGGCCGGACTGGAGATACCCGACAAGGCCATCCGCCAACAGATAGCCAGCGCCATCCACGTGATCATCCAGGTGACCCGCCTGTCAGACGGCTCCCGCCGTCTGACCAGCGTGCAGGAGGTCACCGGCACCGAGGGCGACACCCTGACCATGCAGGAGATATTCCGCTATCAGCAAAGCGGGGTTGACCAACGGGGACGGGTGTTGGGCGCCTTTGGCCCCACCGGCATCCGCGCCCGCTGGAGCGACCGCATCGCTTCTGCCGGCATCGACCTGGATCACGAAATCTTCGGCGCGGGCTGGGCCCAAAGCGAGGCGCGATGATCTGGGGAGTCACCATATTGGTCTTCGGCAGCCTCTTGGTGGCGGCGGTGGCCCTGCGCGGCCTGATCTTCGGGGGCCGGGCCCAACGCCTGGAAGCGGTGCAGCGGCGCCTAGAGGCGCTGAGCCCCGTAGACCCGGCCGCGCCCCTGGCCGCCCACAGCTTTTTCCGGGACCGCTCCTATTCATCCATCCCCTTGCTGGACCGGGTGCTGCAAAAGCTGCCCCGCATCTCCGACGTGCAGCTCTTGATTCACCAGGCGGGCAGCCCCTGCAACATGGGCACTCTGGTGCTCTCGGCAAGCGTTTTGGCCAGCCTGGGCCTCCTGGGCGGCCTCGTGGAGGAGTCCTACGCCCTCGCCCTGGGCCTGGGCCTGTTGGGTTTGCTGCTGCCTTTGGTCTGGCTCCGCTTTTTGCGCAAGCGCCGCCTGGCCGCCCTGGACGAGCAGTTCTCCGAGGCGGTGGATCTGATCGCCCGGGCGCTTCGGGCGGGCCACTCCTTCGGCTCGGGCCTCAAGATGGCCGCCGAGGAGATGGACGAGCCGGTGTCAGGCGAGTTGTCGCGCACCTTCGAGGACTATTCCTACGGCAAAAGCATGGACGACGCCCTGGCCGACCTGGCCCGGCGGGCGGGGTTGCAGGACGTGAAGTTTTTTGCCACCGCGGTGGCCCTGCAGCGCGAAACCGGCGGCAATCTGGCCGAGATATTGGACAACATGGGCCACATCATCCGCCAACGCTACAGCCTGATGCGCCAGGTCAAGGCCCTGTCGGCCGAAGGCCGCATCAGCGCCATCATCCTGTCCATCATGGCTCCGGGGCTGTTGGTGGTGCTTTGGCTCATCTCTCCGGGATACTTGTCGTTATTGTTCACCCATCCCCTGGGCAACACCCTGCTGCTGGTGGGTGGCGGCTTCCAACTGGCCGGCATCCTGGTGATCAAAAAGTTGACCAACCTGAAGGTGTAAGGCATGGACCTGGCGTTCGTACAAAATCTGGACCTGGGCCTGATCCTGATCGGCCTGGCCGCCGGATTGTGCATCATGCTCTTGGCCGCGGCCTTCTACTTGCTGTGGCGCGGCGAACAGGATCCTTCCCTCCGGCGCCTGAAGGAACTGGCCAGCGGTGGCACAGGCCGGGATATGGCCTCCATGGGCCAGCGTCTGAAGGAAGCGGGCACCGCCCTGCTCAACCGTCTGGCTCAGCCGGCCCGGCCCCGCCAGGGCTGGCAGGTGAGCCGGTTGCGCGGCAAGCTCTCCCAGGCGGGCTTCCCCAACCCCAATGCGGTGAACATCTTTTTGGGCCTCAGGGTGGCCCTGATGATTGTGGCCATGTTCCTGGTGCTGATCAGCCCCCTGCCGCAGAGGGCCGGTGTTTTGCCCCTGATCCTTGGTATGGTGGGCGCGGCCTGCCTGGGCTATCTGACCCCCGGCTTTCTGCTGGAATCTCGCACCCGGCGACGCCGCAAGGCCATCACCGCCGAGTTGCCCGATGTTTTGGATTTATTGGTGATCACGGTGGAGGCCGGTCTGGGATTGGCCGCGGCCATCAAAAGGGTGGCCGGCGAGGTGGCCTTGTCCTGTCCCACCCTGGGCGCGGAGCTCAACCTGCTGTCCTTGGAGTTGCAGGCCGGCATCCCCCGGGAAATGGCGCTCAAAAACCTGTCCGAGCGCTGCGGGGTGGAGGACGTGAGCAGTCTGGTGACCATGCTGATCCAGGCCGAGCGCTTTGGGGTCAGTGTGGGGCGCTCGCTCAGGGTGCACTCGGACACGGTGCGCACCAAGCGCCGACAACTGATGGAGGAGGCGGCGGCCAAGATACCCCTCAAACTCTTGTTCCCGGTGCTGTTCATGATTTTCCCGGCCATCATGGTGGTCATGGCCGGCCCGGCGGTTATCCGGGTCAGCCAAGGTTTGTTTAGATAGGGAGGCTAACGTGGCGATACCTCTGGCGTGGCGAATCATCCTGGCGTTATTGGCCCTGGCGGCGCTGTTGGCCGCCCACGGCTGCTCCAGCGGCAACCAGGCCGGCGCCCGCTACTTGCAGCGGGGGGAAGCCCACAAGCTTTTGGCCGAGCAGGCGGCCCGGGCCGAGCAAGACCCCGACCCGGACAATATGCCGCTGAAGCCCGACCACCTGGAAACCCAGGGCGACCTGCTGGTGGCCCAGGGCCAGGCCTGGGGGGCGCTGCATCAGTACCGGCAGGCCCTGGCCCAGGCCAAAGGCAAGTCCCACCAGCGGCTGCAGGGCAAGATCGCCAGTCTCTACCTGCGCCTGGGCAGCTACCGCCAGGCCAAGACCTTGTTCCAGGCCCTTTGCAGCCGCGAGCCCCAAAACGGGGTCTACTGGCAGGGCCTGGGCCTGACCCATCTGGCCTTGCGCAACCAGCCGGCCGCTCGGGAAGCCTTGCGTCAGGCGGTGGCCGTCGATCCTTCCCTTTGGCGGGCCCAGAACACCCTGGGCATCCTTTACAACCAGCGGCGCCAGCCGGTCATGGCCATGTCCGCCTTCCGGGCCGCCCTGATCACCGCGCCGGACCGGCCCGCCCTGCACAACAACCTGGGCCTCTCCTATGTGCTGGCCGGCCGCGGCGACCAGGCCGAGGCCAGCTTTCGCCGGGCCCTGGCCCTGGACCCGGAGCACCGCCGGGCGGCCAACAACCTGGGCCTGCTGCTTGCCGCCCAGGGGCGCGACCAGGAGTCCCTGCAGGTGTTTTCCCAAATACTGGGGCCGGCCAAGGCGCACAACAACCTGGGTTGCGTGCAGGCCTGGCAGGGTGAAACCGAGCAGGCCGCCCGGCAGTTCCATCTGGCCCTGAGCACCATGCCGCGCTATTATTCCAAGGCCAAGCGGCATTTGGAGCAGGTGGGCCGCACCGGCACGCGCAAGGTGCGCGCCTCGCGCCCGGCCCGGGTCCCGGCTGCTTCACCGGCTAAGGTGCGGCGTCTGCGTCCCCTGAGCCCCAGCCAACCCAGGCCGGCCAAGGCGGCACCGGCCAGCCTGGCCCGCAAGGCGGTGAAGCCTTCCCCGAAGAAGGGCTCGCCTGCAGCAACCAAAAGGCCCCAGGTCAAGACGGCCGCGGCCAAGGCTCCGGCCGAGACGCCCTCCAAACCCAAACCAGCCAAGGCGACCCCACCGGCGGCCTCGGCCGGACTGGCCAAGGGCCTTTGGCTGGGAGCAGACGGCAAATTCCACCGGGGCCCGGCGCGCCCCGGCGGCGCCACCTATGGCATCGTGATCGGCCGACCCGAGTAGGGCCCACGTTCATATGGAGTCGTTGGGGGCCGGCCCCAACGGATCAAGCCCAAATCGCATTCAACCAGGGATGGAGCTTGGCGCGCGGTGAGGCGCTTGTCTCCTCCCTTGCTTTTGTGCCATCATCGAATCCTCTGAAACCGCAGTGTGGCTGAAGGCCTCAATTTTAAGGAGAACGCTTTGCGCAAGTTCGGCACCACCTTGGCCCTTATCTTGCTGCTCCCCCTAGCCCTGGGGGCGGGGGAGGTGTTCGAGGACGTTCCGTCTGAAAAACCCCGGGCGGCCGCGCCGGCGGGGGGCAAACAGCCCGCGCTGGAGCCGCGGGAGGAAGCCCCCAAGGCGGAAAAGCCCAAGCCCCGGGGACGCATACTCGAAGTGAAGACCGCCAGGGGCGTGGTGGCCGGGCGCCCCCTGGGGGTGAGCCGGGTGTTTTCCGCGGATGTGAACCCCATCTACGTCTGGTTCCGCTTCGCCGGTATTGCCCCGGACAGCCGCATTTTGGCCAAGTGGTATTATCTGGAAACCAGCCCGCCCCATGCCCTGGGCATGGCCGAGGCCATAGTGCTGCCCGGCGCTAGTTGGGGTCAGTTCAACTATGAGCTGGCTCCGGGCAAGAAATGGCCCGCCGGAGTCTATCGGGTGGACCTGTATTTACGGGGGAAAAAGGCGGCCAGCGTCCGCTTCCGGGTGCAACCGGCAAAACACGCCCCGGCGGCGGAAGAAGTGGAGCCGGACCAGCCCGCCAAGGAAAAGCCGCCGAGCCCCGCCCAGGAGGCCCGCCGGTCCAAAGCAACCCCGGCGGACTCGACGGCCGTGGCCGCCGAGCAGGCCGAGATCCAGCGGCGCCGCCGGGCCAAGCTGGACTTCACCCAGGCCTTGGATGAGTTCAACGCCGGCCGCTATGCCAAGTCGGCGCAGTTGTTCCAGAGCTATCTGGCGGTGTTCCCAGAAGACGGCCAGGCTCGCAAATACCTGGACCAGGCCCGTGAACAGGTGACGGCTTCCAAGACCGGCACCCTCAAAGTGACCAGCGCCCCCCCGGCCCGGATTTATCTGGACGGACGGCTGCTGGGCCCGACCCCTCTCACCAAACCCGGCCTGCCCGTGGGGCGCTACCAACTACAGGCCCGCGCCGGCGGTCTCAGCCAGAGCCACGACCTCAAGATACAGCCCCGCACCACCACCACGGTGGAGTTCAATCTCAAACAGCGTCTGGAGTCGGCCCCGGCCCCGGCCAAGGGCAAAGTGTTCGTGCACCCCAAGCTGGGCTTCAAGTTACAGGTGCCCCCGGGCTGGAGGGCGGATCAAAGCCGCGCCAAGGCCGACCTGCGCCTGCGACCGCCGGCCGGGGAGGGCATGATCCAGGTGGATTTCAAAAAGGATTTCACCCGTTTTAACCCCAAGGAATTCTCTCAGGCCTGGGAAAAAGCGGCTGTGGGGCCGGGCAAGACTTTGTCTGCCAAAGTGAGCGGGCGCGAGTCGAAGCTGGGCGGCTTGCCCGCTTACGAGGGCGTCTATGAGGGTAGCGGCGTCAAGATCAAGGTGCTGTTCATCAAGGGGCCCAAGGACTTCGCCCTGCTCAGCGGCATCTTTCCCGATGCCGAGTACGCCGGCGGCCAGGGCGCCTTGAACCTGGTGATTAACAGCTTTAAATTCCCCTAATCCTCAGCGCCGCTTCTTTTTGGGACAGGCCGGCTTGAACTCCACCTTGATCTCCTGTCGGCCCGGCAGCTTGATCACGCTGGTCTTTGAGCCGCAGCCATAACTGCAGCAGCCGATGCTGCCGTCCTTGCGCCGGCTGGCGGTGCACATCTCGGGCAGCACCCGCAGAGAAATGGTACCGGCCTTTTTGATCTTCCAGGACCAGGAGTTGCTGCCTACGTCCCTGACTCCGGGGAAGTAGCGGCCTCCGGACACCCAGCCGCCTTTGAAGCCCATCTCCGCATTTGGCGCCAGCACCACCCTTCCGGTGTAACGGGAGCCTTCATATACGGTGCTGGCCCACTGATGCTTGCCCGAAGACTTGACCGTGATGTAGAGGGTGCCGGGGCCGGGTATGTCCAGGTCCACGCCTTTCCCGCCCCGGCTGCGGGCGGCTTCTTTGCTGGAAAAGGCGGTCTGGCTCTTGCCAAAGTTGGAGCCCTTGCTCAAAATGGCCGTCTTCTTGCCGCAGGGCAAAGGTCTTCCTGCGGTCTTTACAGGGGCAGGCTTGGGAGCGGCCTTATTCACGGTAGGTGCGGGCGGCGCCTTTTTGGCTGGCGGGGCCTTCACGCCTTCCTCCGGCTGCAGCCCGTCCTCGGATTCCTTCTTTCTCAGCGGAGCCACCTTGTTATAACTCCGGCCCGCCTGGATGGTCAGGGGTCCCTTGAGGCCGTGGTAGCCCGGCGCCCGCACCAAGATCTGGTACTTGCCCGCCGGGATGGGGTCGATCTTGATCGCCGCCGCCGGGCCCCGGCTGAATTGGGCTGGCCCCTTCAGGCTCCAGCGGGCATCGTTGAGTTTTTGCCGGGTTTCGCGGTCCACTGCGGTGAAGCGCAGGCTGGCGGCGGCCACGAACTCCAGTTGGTGCGTGGCTTGGCTGACCCTTTTTCGTTTGTCGCCGCTGACCGCATACAGCACGGCGCTGACGGTTATCTTATCCGGTTGCTTGGTCTTGCGCATGATCCCCAGGCTGGGGCCGGTGCGCACCTCCTCGCCGGTGGTGGGGTGCAGCCAGGCCACCAGGTAGTTGCTTCCCTCGGGGGGCGGCCCACCCTCTATCTTGGCTTTTAGGATGCCGCGCTGGCCCAACACCAGCTTGGCCGGTCCGCTGATGCTCAGCTTGGCAAGGCTGGTGTCCAAACTGGCCACCGGCTTGAAGGTATAGCGCTGCCACAGGTCGCGCAGGTAGTCCTGCACCTCGGGCGCCATAAAGTCCAGGTCAGGATTGGGCCTTTCCTTGAGGGCGTAATCCAAGGACACCTCATAGCAATACCCCCTCTTCAGCTTAAAGGTGAGGCTCCGCCGTCCGCCGAAGAAGGCCGGGTCTTTTTGGTTGATGAATACGCGGTAGGAACTCCGGGACAGCTCCCGCCAGGGACCCCACTTGCCGCCCTCAAAGCGGCGCACCTGCCAGATGTAGTCCTCGTTGACCTGGAGCCCGCCCTTTTTGGCCTCCCCGCCCAGGGCCTTGATGCGCTGCTCCAGCTTGCGCAAGCCTTCCAGATAGGGCCGCCGTCTGCCGCCGGGATCGAAGGAGGCGGTCACCTCCGCCTGACCATCGCCCGCCGGTTTGGCGGACAGGCGCAGAGAGGGCAGGGCGCGGGATATTTTTTTGTCCAGTTCGAACTTTGCGGCCAGAGCCAGGCCCAACAGGCGCAGGCGCTCCCGCTGCCAAGCGTCCAGCACCACCCCGGTGCACTTGGCGATCAGGCGCTCGGCCACCGCCTCGGCGGCCTCGATGTCGGCCTCGTTTGGTTTCTTGAGTCCCTTGCGGGAGGCCCGCCGGGCGTGCATGGCCACCACCTGCTCCACCTTCAGCGGGTCCACGTACCTTTGGGCCAGCCTGTCGATCTGGGTGCCCTTGGCACTTCGCTCCCGGCCCTTGACTTCGTAGATGCCGGCCACCAGGTACAAACAGGACTGCCGGCTGGTCGCCAGGCCGTAGCCCAGCTCCAGGCCCCCGTACTCCAGGATCATCTGTCCCACGATATTGGCCGGAAACACGGCCAAGATGGCGGTGAGGTTGGCCTGCTTCAGGGCGGCGTCCATGCCTTTTTCGTTGTACACTGCCGCGATGTTGACCGCCTCGGCGGCCACGGCCAGGGCGGCGGCGAATCTCAAAACCTTGCCCCAGGGCACCTTGCCCAGGGTCGTAAATCCCTTGGCCCCCATGCGGCGGGCGCTGTCCACGGTCTTGTTTACCGAGCGCAGGAATTTTCTGAGACGGGGGCCCTTGAGCTGCTTGAGATACAGAGCGGCGTCATCGGCCCCCCGGGCCACGGTGCGGCAGTAGGCCGACTCCAGTTGGGCGTATTCCAGGGCCTGGTTGATCAGCTTGCGGTTCTTGTTCAGCCAGCTTGCCTGGGCCTTTTTGGTCAGCTTCGCTTCCAGGGCCTTAAACTGGTCCTTGCTGAGGCTCAGTTTTCTGGCCTGCTCGGCGGCCTCCCGGCTGGCGTTGGCCATGGCTTTTTTGTGGTCGGCCATGGCGTCCAGAAGCTCAGGGTTGTTTAGGGCCGAGCCCCTCAGGCCGGCCAGGGACTTGCTTTTTCTCAGCGACTGGTTGAGGCGCTCCAGGTATTTGGCGGTCTCGGCCGGGCGGCCGCCCTGCAATGACTTGGCCGCCTTGTCGGCCCACTGGCTGGACAGGCGGGCGCTGCTGTAGCCGGTGTACTTGCCGAAACCCGCCTTGAGATTGTCCAGGTCGGCGAAGCCCTTCTGGACCACGCCGTTGCCGTCTTTATAAAAGGTGCGCCCGCTTTTGCTGCTGTAGGACTGCACGTAGGGCCTTTTGGCCTTGCCCCAGACGCCCTCCACCGGCTCTCCCCCTAGATTGGGGGTGCCGCTGGGCTTGCCGGCCAGCTTGTTGAACTTTTTCACCGCGTCGCTTTGGTCGATGATGTCATCGGTGAGTTGGTCCGGGGGATAGATGTTCACGCTTTTTAAGACTGCGTCAGTGTCTCCGGGGGGAAGCTTGGCTCTCAGGCCGCGCCGCATGAACTTCTGGAACTTGCGCCACTCCTTTTGCATCTGGGCCGGGTCGTCGGAATCCATGAACAGGGTCATGTCGTGGTCCGAGGGGTCGGCTGCGTCCAATAGGGGATTTCGGTATTTCTTTCCCGTGACCCAGGAGCCCACCGTCACCACCTTGAAATTTTTGCCTCCGTGCTTTTCGACGTACCTTTCTATCAACTCCTCAATGATGGGCCTGGGGTCCACCACGGTTTGGTCACCTAAGGCTCCTGGGGACCAGGCAGCCATCAGGCACAGAACCAAAAGCGAGATTACAACCGGCTGGTAGGAAAAAGGCCGCGAGCGGGGCATTGAGGGCTCCAGTTGGTGGCGGTTCCCGGGCAGGCGCTGAAACAGTATGCCTGGCCCGCAGAGGGTCAGGCAAGGGGCTAAACCGAGAGCCAGCCCATATTTTATTTGACGTGGCGATACTTTAGGGTTAAGCATAGTATTCAGACGAACGGTTCGGAGTGCACTGGGCGGCCAGAGGCCGCCGGTTCACGGCGCCCGGCAGAAGCCGGCGTACCCAAGGCTCCGGGACGGTACCCAAAAACAGATAGCGATTCCGTTCCAGCAGGAACGGTGTAGGCCAGGAGGCCCGGGACCGAGCAGGTCCGGGCTTTTTTGTTTTTTAAGCAAGGAATAATGATTAGGCCGCCAGAAGGTGAAGCCATTAACTCATATAGCTTTTCAAAGGAGAGTTGCGATGTTCTGGCGGATAATGAGCTTACTTTTAGTTCTGTGCATGTCGGCGGCGCCGGCCTGGGCCCATTTTGGCATGGTGATTCCGGAGACAAACATACTGACGCGGCCCGGCCCGGTGGAGGTGCAGTTTCGCTTCTGGCATCCCCGGGAAAACCAGGGCATGGACCTGGCGCGGCCCCTCAAGGCGGGAGTGCTGTTGGAGGACAAACAAACCGATTTGCTGCCGGCCTTGCAGGCAAAAAAGGTGGCGGGCCACAACACCTGGCAGGCTTCGTATAAGGTCGAAAGGCCGGGGGATTACATTTTTTATCTGGAGCCCCGGCCCTATTGGGAGCCCAGCGAGGACAGCTTCATCATTCACCACACCAAGACCGTGGTCAGCGCCCTGGGGGCCGAGGAAGGCTGGGACGCCCTGGTGGGCGCGCCCTTGGAGATAAAACCCCTTACCCGGCCCTATGGCCTGAACGCGGGCAACAGTTTTAGCGGCCGGGTGCTCTATAAGGGCAAGCCCCTGCCAGACGCCGTGGTGGAGGTGGAGTTCTTCGATCCGCGGGGCAAGCGTCCCGCCTCGGGGGACAGCTACATCACCCAAGTGATTAAGACCGGCACCGACGGCGTATTCACCTGGAGCCTGCCCTGGCCCGGTTGGTGGGGCTTCGCCGCCCTGTACACCCCCCCGGACCTGAAGCTGAAAAAGGACGGCCAGGACAAAGACGTGGAACTGGGCGGGGTGCTCTGGCTCTACGCCGCGCCCGGGGGCGCGGAGCGCTAACCATGCACATCTCCGAAGGGGTGCTCAGCGCGCCGGTGCTGGCCGGCGGCGCCGCCCTTAGCGCGGCGGGCTTGGCCCTGGGCCTCAGGAAGATGGGCTTCGAGCGGCTGCCCCAGGTGGCGCTGCTCTCAGCGGTGTTCTTCGTGGCCAGCCTGATTCACTTGCCGGTGGGGCCGGCCTCCCTGCACTTGGTGCTCAACGGCCTGGTGGGGCTGCTCTTAGGCTGGGCCGCCTTTCCCGCCATCTTTGTGGGCCTCACCCTGCAGGCCATACTCTTTCAGTACGGCGGGCTCACCGGCCTGGGAGTGAACACCTTGTCCATGGCCCTGCCCGCGGTGATCTGCTATTACGCCTTTGCCCCCTGGCTGCGCCGGGGGGGCAAGGCGGCGCTGCTGACCGCCGCCTTCGCGGCCGGCTTTTGCTCGGTGCTCCTGGCCGGGGTGATCACCGCCCTTAGCCTGTACTTGAGCGGCGAGGCTTTTTTAGCCGCCGCCTGGGGGGTGCTGGCCGCCAGCCTGCCGGCCATGGTGATCGAAGGCGTGGTGACCAGCGCGGCGGTGTGGTTTTTAAAGATGGTGCGCCCCTCTTCCCTGGGTGCGGGACAAGTGTAGTCATGAAGCTGGCAGTGTATATTTTGGCCGCTGGTCTTTTGGCGGCGCTGTGCTTGGCCGCCGGTGCGGCCTCGGCCCACAGCCTCAAACTGTTCGCCCTGGCCAAGGACGGCAAACTCCAGGGCGAGGCCTATGTGCCCGGCAGGGGCAAGATCAAACAGGGCACCGTGGAGGTGTACGGCGCCGGCGGCACCCTGTTGGCCAAGACCCAGGTTAATGAAAAAGGCGCTTTCAGCATTCCCCTGCCCTCGGGCAAGCCGCCCTTCAAGCTGGTGCTAAAGGCCAGGGCCGGGCACCGGGCCGAGTATGTGATGAGTGCCGCGGACCTGGCCGGCGGCGGCCCCCCGGCTCCCAAGGACGAGGGCCTCTCCGTGCGTAGCGTGGTGGAGAGCCTGGGCATCTTCGTGGCCTTGATCGGCCTGGCCTTTTATCTCAGGAATTTGTGGGAAAAGCGTAAAAAGAAGCGGGAGTAGGTTTGGCCAAGCACCCCAAGCACGCCGGCCCGCCCGAGCCGCGCAGCCTGGACCACGCGCCGGCCGCCGGCCCGGCCGCGCGCCTGGACCCCCGGGGCAAGGTGGTGGTGGTGTTTGCCTACAGCGTGCTGATGGCCCTATGCCCCGGCCCCCTGGTGCCGGCCGTCGGCGTGGCCCTGGGGCTGGCCCTGGCCGCCTGGTCCCGCCTGGGCTGGCGCCTGCTGCTCAAGCGCACCCTGGCGGTGAACTCCTTTGTGGCCTTTTTGTGGCTCTTTCTGCCCTGGCAATTGACCCTGGGCGCTGAGGCCGGCTTCGGTGTGGTCTACAACCCGGACGGGGTCAGGCTGGCCGGGCTGATCACGCTCAAGGCCAATGCCATCTTCTTGGCGGTGGTGGCCCTATTGGGCTCCAGCCACATCAACGACATCTTTCACGCCCTGGCCCATCTGCACCTGCCGGCCAAGCTGGTGACCCTGTTCGTGTTGTTCTACCGCTATCTGCACGTCATGCGCCTGGAGTATTTGCGCCTGCGCCAGGCCATGGCAATGCGCTGTTTCGCGCCCGGCTCCAACCTGCACACCTACAAGAGCTACGCTCAACTGGTGGGGGTATTGCTGGTGCGCAGCATCGAGCGCTCCGAGCGGGTCTACCAGGCCATGCTCTGCCGGGGCTTCAGGGGCACCTTCTGGCTCTTGGACCACTTCGTCTGGCGGCCGGCGGACACGGTTTTCTGCGTGCTGGGCTTTGCGGCTATCATCCTGTTGGGCCTGATGCAATGGGGAGGTTATCCGTGGAACTGATTCGCCTGGAGGGGGTGAGCTACGCCTATCCCGGCCGGCCCGGGGTGCTCAAGGAGCTGGACTTTACCCTGAGTGAGGGCCAGCGCCTGGGCATCGTGGGACCCAACGGCGCGGGGAAGTCCACCCTGTTCCAACTCTGCATGGGCCTGATCAAGCCCCAGGCGGGCACGGTGCGTGGTTTGGGCCAGCCTTGCAGCAGCGAAAAGGACTTCCGCCCCCTGCGCCAAAAGGTGGGCTACCTCTTCCAGGACCCGGACGACCAACTCTTCTGCCTTACCGTGGCCGAAGACGTGGCCTTCGGGCCCCTGAACCTGGGCAAGGGGCGTCACCAGGCCCTGCACCTGGTGAGCAGCACCCTCAAAAGCCTGGGTTTGGAGGGTTACGAGCGCCGGGTGACCTACCAACTCTCCGGCGGCGAAAAGCGCCTCATCTCCCTGGCCGCGGTGTTGGCCATGCAGCCAACCGCGGTGCTGTTGGACGAGCCCAGCACCGGTCTGGACGCCGAGCGGGCCCAGGCTATGGAGCGTGCCCTGGTGGACTCGGAGCTTTCCTGGGCCATGGTCTCCCACGACCGGGATTTGTTGGAGCGCACCTGCCATAAGGTGCTCAGCCTGCAAGACGGCCGCTTGCGGGCCTGAGCCGGTTTTAGTTCAGGGCAGGCGAGCCTCTCATTTGAAGTACTGCAGCAGGCGCTGATGGTCCGCGCCCGAGGCCAGGGCCAGCATCAACAGCAGACGGGATTTGAAGCTGTCCAAGTCCCGGGAGAGGATGCAGCCGGCCTTTTGCAGGACCAGGCCGCCGCCCTGGTCGCCGTAGATGGGCCAGGCCCCGCCGTGCACGGGCCGGGTGGTGATAACCACCTCGACCCCCTTGCTCAGGGCGTAAAGGATGGCTTTATACGTCTTGGCATTGACGTTGCCCGAGCCCACTCCTTCCACCACCAGGCCCTTGGCCCCCTGGTCCACCGCGTAGCGCACCAACGAGCCGTCGGAGCCGGCGTAGTCGGCGATGAACACCACCTTGGGCAGCTTGTCCGGCAGGGGCAGGGTGAGGCGGGGCGGACGGGGATGCCAGCGCTCCACCACCTCGCCCAGGATATAGCCCAGGTAGCCCTTCTGGCCGGAGGTGAAGGTCTGCACGTTGGTGGTCTGGGTCTTAATCGCCCAGCGGGCCGCGTTGACGTAGTAGTTCAGGCACACCACCACCCCCCAGCCCTTGGCCTCCGGCGAGACCGCCAGGGTGACCGCGTCCATGATGTTGATGGGCCCATCCGGGCTCAGGTCGTTGGCGTCGCGCATGGCCCCGGTGAACACCACCGTCTTGTCGCTGGTCAGAGTCAGGTCCAGGAACCAGGCCCCTTCGGCCATGGTGTCGGTGCCGTGGGTCACCACTGCGCCGGCCACCTCGGGCTTGGCCAGCTCCGCGTTCACCTTGCGGCTGAGCTTGGCCCAGATGGCCGGGGTCATCTGGGAGGAGTCTATATTGACCAGGTTGATCACCTTGATGCGGGCCACCTTGGCCAAACCGGGAACCGCGGCCACCAGGCTCTCGCCGCTGAGGGCGGGCTTGGCGCCGGTGCCTGCGCCGGTCTTTTCGGCGATGGTGCCGCCGGTGGCCACAATGACCACCAGGGGCAGGGGCGCGGTGGCCTGGGCCGGCCCGGCCGCCGCCAAGGCGGCGATCAGGCAGAGTGTGGCGGCCAGAAATATTTTGCGCATGCTCATGCCTCGTCTAAAGGATTTGCAGGATAAGGTAACCCATCACGGTCAGGATGATGGTGCTGACCGCGTAAGGCACCGGGTAGCCCAGGGCGGGTAGGGAGGAGCCGGCCTCCTCGCTCACCGCCTTGAGCGCGGCGGTGATCACCCCGGCGCCGGTGCAGGCGCCGATGTTGATCACCGGGTTGAGTTTGAGCACATACATGCCCCACAGCCAGGGCAGGACGGCGGTGACCAGGGTTACGGCCACCCCCACCAGGAACACGTCGGCGCCGGAGGTCTTGAGCACCTTGATCACCGAGGAACCCGCGTCCAGTCCCACCACCACGATGAAAATGGTCAGGCCGATGTCCTCCAATATGGCGCGTGCCCCGCCGGGGATGTTGCCGAAAGTGGGGTGCCGGCTGCGCAGGAAGCTGATGACGATGCCGGCCAGGAGCAGGCCGCCGGCCGAACCCAGGCTGATGGGTATGCCGAACAGCTTGACGGTGACCGCGCCCAAGAGGCTGCCCAGGACCATGCCCACCGCCAGGGTGAACAGGTCGGTCACCGCCGAGCGGTGCACCGCGTAGCCCAGGTACTTGGCCAGGCGGTCGATGTGGGCCCTGGCGCCGGTGACGAACAGGATGTCGCCCTTCATGAGGCTGAAACCGCCGGTCACCTGCTGCTCCACTCCGGCCCGGTCCAGGGCCTTCAGATAGCAACCGAAGCCGGCCTCCTGGCCCACCTGGCTCAGAGTCTTGCCCACCGCATCCTTGTTGGTGACCAGTATCTCCAAATCCTCGCCGGGGATGTCCAGCAGAGGTTTGTCCACCACCTCCGGGCCGATCACCTCCGGTCCGTGGAGTAGTTGGCTGGTGTAGCCGCTGACCGCCACCAGGTCGCCGTGTTTGAGTTCCAGGTCGTCGGCCAGTTCCATTATCTTGCCGTCGCGCTCGATGCGTTCGATCACCAGGTGGTCGGGTAGATGGCCCTGCAGTTTGCTCAGGGGCTGGCCGACCAGTTTGTCGTTGATCAATTGGTAGCCGCGCACTCCCTGGGCCATGAATTCGGAGAAGTAGTCGCTGTAGGGGCCCTGCTCCGCGCTGTCGCCGCTCATCTCGGCTTCCAGCTTCTTGGCTTCGGCAGCCAGGTCGTAGCCGAACAGGCGGGGCAGCATCTTGAACAAGACAATGCGGCCCACGGTGCCGAAGAGGTAGGTGATGGCATAGGCCACCGCCACCGCCGACATAGCCATCTCGGTGGTCACCCCGTGGGGAGGCTTGGCCGCGCCGCTGGTGATGGCCTGCTCGGCCGCGCCCAGGGTGGGGGTGTTGGTCATGGCCCCGGAGAGGATGCCCGGGGCGATGCCCCAGTCGAACCCGCGCCAGTAGGACAGGGCCAAGACCACCGCGAAACCCGAAAAACAGGCCACCAGAGACATGGTGATCAGCTTGAGCCCGTCCTTTTTCATGCCGTCGAAAAACTGGGGGCCCACGCGCAGGCCCACGGCGTAGATGAAAATGCCGAAACCCACGCTCTTGATGATGGGTGAGACGTCGAACTTGGCCATGCCGATGACCAGGCCCACGATCAGGGAGCCGGCGATGGTGCCCAGGCTGAACCAGCCGATCTTGATGTGGCCCAAGAGATAGCCCAGGGCGATCACCAAGAACAAGAGGATCACCTCATGGTGACGCAAAAACTCGATAATCTCGTTCATGTCCCCCTCTCCACTCTATTTGGCGTTTTGCCAGAGGCCGTGGTACTCCTCCACCAGGCTCTTGATCTGCTGGCCGATGGTCACGTAGGCCTGGTCATCCAGGTTGGCCAGGCTGACGCGCACCGTCCAGTCCGGGGCGTCGAAGCCGGCGCCGGGCAACAGCACCACCTGGCGCTCCGAAGCCAGGCGCAACACAAAGTCCACCGGCTCGTAGTTGGCCACCATCCAGTCGGTGAAATCCTTGCCGAACTTGGCCTGGGCCATCTCCAAAACGTCGATGGTGGTGTAGTAGTGGGCGTCGTTGGGGTTGGGCGTGTAGGCTACCTCCACCGCCTTGTACAGGTCGTTGAAGCGCTTGGAGACCACCTGTTGGGCCGTGGCCTTGTAGGTGTTTTCTTTGTCCAGCAGACACATCAGGGAGAACAGAACCATCTGCACCTGCTGGGGAGTGGAAGAGCCGGCGGTGTGGTTCAGGGCCACCGCCCGGCTGTCGGCCACCATGCGGTCGATCAGTTTCATGCCCGGCACGTCAAGGGTCAGGGTCCCGTAGCGCTGGTTCAGGGCGTCTTTATCAGCCTGGGGCAGATTGGCGATGGCCTTATCAAAGATGTTGTCCTCGTGGATGGCGATGATGCCCAGCCGCCAGCCAGTGGCCCCGAAGTACTTGGAGTAGGAGTACACGCAGATGGTGTTGTAGGGGCAGGCCTGCATCAGGGAGTGGAAGCCGTTGACAAAGGTGCCGTAGACGTCGTCGGTGAGCACGATCAAGTCCTGGCGCTTTTCTTTGATCAATTTGGCCAGATAGTCCAGGTCCTCTTGGCACATGGCCACCGAGGGGGGGTTGGCCGGGTTGACCAGGAAGAAGGCCTTGACCGCCGGGTCGGCCAGTTTATCCAGCTCCTTTTTGGGCACTTGCCAGTCGTTGTGCTCATCCCCCATGACCTCCACCTCGATCAACTCGTAGTCGTTGAGGTGGGGTATCTCCAGATAAGGCGTGAAGATGGGGGTGCCCAGGGCGATCTTGTCGCCTTTGTGCAACAGCTTGTTTTCGCTGAGGCTGTTGAAGATGTAGCACATGGCGGCGGTGCCGCCCTCGGTGGCGAACAGGTCGTAGCGGCCCCCCGGCGCCTGGCCGGCGCACATCTCCTGGATCAAATACTGGTGACAGACCTTTTCGACGTTGGTGAGGATGCGGTCCGGGGTGGGGTAGTGGCTGGCGATGATGCCGTCGGCCATCTCGGCCAGGAACTCTTCGGGGTCGATGCCCAGTTCGTCCTTGACGTAATCGAGCGATTGCTTGAGAAACTCCAGGCCGGGGTCGGCCGGTTCCTCGCCGGTCAACTGCTCAAAGCGCTGCAACATGCCCTTGGCCTCCACGTGGCCGCCCATGCCAGGCACGGCGAAGGTGCGCTGGGACTCGCTCAGGGCGAAACGGCCCAAAGAGAAGAAGGCCTGGCGGGGGGCGATGGCGGTCCAGTTGGGGTTGCCCCGGCCGGCGTTGAGCATCAGGCGCTCATGATCGCTCTGGGCCAGATCGATCAGGCGGTTTTTCAACTGGAAAGGGCTGAGCCGTTCCAGGGCCTTTTCCTGGTCTCGGGAAATGTCCTTATCTGCCATCGGTTACCTCCCAACCATGAGCGGGGCAGCAGTTTGATTTTGATTTATCATGGGATGTGTCAGCAAGGCTGTGAATAACAACTTATATTCTAACCCAAAGGCCAGGTGCATTGGAGATAAAGCTCAAACCCCTAGGCCGGCGGCGGTGGTCTTGGCCAGGCGGTGGGCGGCGCGCAGGGGCTCGGGCTGGCGATAGCCGCCGGTGCAGGCCAGGGTCAACTGGATGGCGGTGGGCAGGCTGATCATATGTCCCGGCGAAACGAACAGGGGGCGCACCCCGTCCCGGGTGCGCAGCACCGCGCCGATCACTTGGTCCTGGTGAAAAAGGGGGGCCCAGGCGCCGCGCTTTTTTCCCGGCTGGCGGTTGCGGCCGATGAGCCGGCTCTTGGCCACGCCGATGCTGGGCAGGCCGCAAAGTATCCCCAGATGGCAGGCCAGGCCCGCGCGGCGGGGATGGGCGATGCCCTGCCCGTCGCACAGCAACAAATGGGGCCGTTGTTTCAATTTGGCCAGGGCACCGGCCATGGCGGGCACTTCCCTAAAAGAGAGATAACCGGGGATGTAGGGGAAGTCCACGGGCGTGCTAGCCGTGGCCTGCTCCAAGATGGCAAGTTCGGGGAAGCTCAGCACCACCGCCGCGGCGATTGCCCGTGAGCCGTCCGGAGAGAAATGCAGGTCCACCCCGGCCACCCGCTTGAGCCGCCCCGGGCGGTCGGCCAGGCTCACCCGGGCGGCGATGTATTCCTGCACCACCCGGGCCCCGGCCAGGTCTTGGGGCTGGTCATTGTATAAATCCATGGTCACTGGTTTGGCCTCTCTGCCGGCGGTGGGGCGCCGCAATCTTTCCCAGACCCAAGGTAAGGCATTTTTAAAACCAGAGGCAAGCCCGCCCCCAAAATGAGCTTATTGAGAGTGGGGATGATAGGCAAAACCGGTTTTGCGGGAAGCCCGAAGCGCGGCCGTTTAGACTAATGTATGGAAAAAATTCATAAAAAATCCATCTTGAGGGGCTTGCCTAATAACGGGAACCAGTGCTAAAGTACCACCCAAATGTTGAGTAGATGAACGTCCCTGTTCAGAACCACCGGAAATCCCGTCCACCAAAGGAGAGGATATGAGCCGTGAGCAACAGGGCGATAGGCAAGACATCGCCTTGAAACAAAGCCAGGAGGCGCTGCTCAGGTGCCAAGCCAGCCTGGCCCGGGCCCGCAAGTTGGCCGGTTTGGGCTGCTGGGAGCTGGATTTGGCCAGCGGCGAACTGACTTGCTCGGCGGATGTGGTTAGCCTTTACGGTCTGGAGGACTGCCCGGCCCCCCTGAGCTTGAGCGATATGGAAAACGCGCTGCTTCCCGAGGAGCGGGAGGTGATGACCCAGGCCTTTGAGCGGTTGCCTCAGACAGAGGGCATGGTCAGCTTGGAGCATCGGGTGCCCGGCCCGGAGAGAGAACGCATCATCCACCAGTTGACCGAGGTGGAGCGGGACCCGGGCGGCCGGCCTCTCAGGCTGGTGGGCGCGGTGCGCGAGGTGACCGGCCTCAGGCGGGCCGAACGCAAGCTGGAGTTGTTGGGCCAGGTGTTTGAGAGCACCAGCGAGGGCATCGCCGTCAGCGACGGCGAGGGCCGGATCTTCATGGTCAACTCCGCCTTCTCCCATCTCAGCGGCCATTCCGAGCAAGATGCCCTGGGCCAAAGCCTGTCTCAGCTCAACACCCATCCCCAGGCGGCCAAGCTGTTCACCCAGATCTGGGAGGTGCTGGGGCAGGAAGGCTACTGGCAAGGCGAGATGGTGAGCCAGGGGCCCGACGGACAAGATCTGGAGCATTGGCTGACGGTCAGCGCCATCCAGCGGCCCCAGGAGCCGGCCACCAACTACGTCTGGGCGCTCAGAGACATATCCGAGATCAAGCGCAATGAGGAGCAGATCACCTATCTGGCTTACCACGACGCCCTGACCGGGCTGCCCAACCGTATGTTGTTTAACGACCGCCTGAACATTGCCATGGCTCACGCCCAACGCAACAAACTAACCCTGGCGATCCTCTTTTTGGATCTGGACAATTTCAAGAACATCAACGACGGCCTGGGCCATGCCACCGGCGACCAGCTCTTGCAGCAGTTGGCTGAACGCCTGACTGACCTGGTGCGTGATGAAGACACCGTGGCCCGCCTGGGCGGCGACGAATTCATCATGCTCTTGGAGGGCAAGCGGGACCCGCAATATTCGGTGCGGGTGGCCGACCGCATCCTGGAATCATTCAAGAAGCCTTTCGCGGTGGGTGAAAACGACCTGCACGTCACCGGCAGCATCGGCATCACCATCTTCCCCGAAGACGGCGAAGACCTGGAGACCCTGGTGGCCAACGCGGACATGGCCATGTACCGGGCCAAGGCTCAGGGCAGAAACTCCTACACCATGTTCACCAAGGCCATGAACTCCAAGATCAAAAAACGCATGGCCATGGAAGGCGCCCTCAGAAAGGCGGTTGAACAGGAGGAGTTTACCGTGTTCTACCAGCCCAAGGTGGAGTTGGGCAGCGGCGGCGTGGTGGGCATGGAAGCCCTGGTGCGCTGGCTGCGCCCGGATGAGGGCATGGTCTCGCCGGGGGATTTCATCCCCGTGGCCGAGGAGACCGGCCTGATCGTGGACATCGGCCAGTGGGTGCTGGCTCAGGCCTGCCGCCAGGCGCAACAGTGGCATGAGCAAGGCTATGACAAGCTGCACATCTCGGTGAATCTCTCACCGCGCCAGTTTCAACAAAAAGATCTGGTGCCCACGGTGCACGGCTCCCTCAACTCCACCGGCCTGCCGCCCCAATTTCTGGAGTTGGAGGTGACCGAGTCCATGGTGATGAACGACGTGGATGACGCCATTATCACCCTGGAAGAGTTGGCCGACCTGGGGGTGGAGCTGTCCATGGACGATTTTGGGGTGGGTTATTCCAACCTCTACTACCTGAAACGCTTCCCCATGAACACCCTGAAGATAGACAAGTCATTCGTGCAGGACATTACCAGCGAACCCGACGACCGCTCCATTGTGGACACCATCATCAACATGAGCCGCAGCCTCAAGTTGAAGGTGATCGCCGAGGGGGTGGAGACCAACGAGCAGCTCAAGTTTCTCAAGGACTTGGAATGCGACCAGATGCAGGGCTTCTTGTTCAGCCGGCCCCTGCCGCCGGAGGAGATCACCCAACTGCTGGCCAGCGAGGCGCGCCTGCACTGAGGCTCACAGTAAAGCAGTCAAATAAAAAGCCGCCGGTGGATGTTCCACCGGCGGCTTTAGCGTGATTGGCGGTGCCCTAGCCCGGATATTTCACGAAGGCCGGCCGTCCGGCTGCGCCAGCCCAGCGCTGGCTATGTTGCCGGCTGCGCTCCAAGCTCGACGTAGCTTTGGCTA
>JANQFN010000033.1 GCA_028277825.1 Desulfarculaceae bacterium | reverse complement strand
TCACGGCGGCCATCGCCGCCTCGCGCAACGAGGCAGCCGCCAGGCAAGGCGGCAGGGGCAACCAGCGCGGTTTCAGGGGCCGGCCGCCCATGGGTCCGGCGGCCAACACCATGGCCAGCGCCGAGAACCTGACCAAAGCCCTGTTCCTGGCCCCCTTGGCCGGCCTGGCCGCCGGCTTCACCCGGATGTTCGGCAAAAAGGCCCAACCGCCTGAGCCCAAGCAGGAAGGAGAGGCCTCATGAGCAAGCATGCCCTGTCCCCCGGCGGCCGCGCGGCCCGTTGGCTATACGGCATCGCCGTTGGCCTGGCCCTGTTTTCGGGCATGGGCCAGATGCCCATCTACAAGCGCTACTATTTAACCGACCTGCCGGGCATGGCCTGGGCGGGCGACTTTATCATCCTGAGCGACCTGCACTATCTGGCCGCGGCCCTGCTATTGGGCCTGCTGGCCTGGCGTCTGGCTTTGGACATCCGGGCGGCGGGCGGGCTGTGGTCCTGGGGCCCCCGCGGCTGGTGGGGCTGGACCCTTTTGGGCCTGTTGGCCGCCAGCGGCGGGGCCAAGGCCTTGTATAACTACGGGGTGTTCATCCCCCCCACCCTGTTCATGCTCATCACCTTCATCCACATGGGCAGCGCCATGGCCTTTATGTTCAGCGGCCTGGTCTCCCTGTTAATGAAGCGAAAACAGGCCCTACGTGGGCTTGCCTGAGCGCGGGCCCACTACCTCCGAAGGCCGCCCCGCTCCAGCACTGGAGCGGGGCGGTTTTTTTCGAGAAACAAAGACGGAGAAGAGGTTTGGAAGGGAAAAATGTGGCAGGAAGCCGGCTCTGTGGACAGGGCAGCTGTGGTTTAATAAGCAACGGCGGCTTGAGGGTCTGCGGGCGGCAGCGCCGTTGGTGAACGGAGCCATCAGGGCCAGCGTCTCACCTTGTAACGTAAGCATTGTGAGAAATCTGGTTTTCTGTCGCGGCAAGTCATGCACCTGTCATCGACTTTGTCACTGTTTTTGTCCATACTTTTTTCTTTCCTTACAAACCCTTAACCCTTTTCGCCAAATTTTTTTGTCACTGTTTTTGTCACCGCTTTTGTCCACCGTTCCTGCTTGTCTTGACACCCCCGCCCCCACCACCCTACCCTGGAATCTACAAACGCCAGCCAACAGGAGGCCCCATGCCCAGCCAGGTCTATTACATGGATTTGCGTTCCAGCCTAAAGCGCACCTTTGACCAGAAGATGGACGAACTGATCGAAGCGGTTGGTCTGGCCGAATGCATCACGCCCGGAGGCCTGACCGCGGTCAAGCTGCATTTTGGCGAGCGGGGCAACACCGCCTTTATCCGGCCGGTGCACGCACGGCGCTTCGTGGACGCTATCAAGGCGGCTGGGGGCCAGCCCTTTTTGACCGACTGCAACACCCTCTATGTGGGGGCCCGCTCCGACTCGGCCACCCACCAGGTCACCGCCATCGAAAACGGCTTCGCCTACAGTGTGGTCCGGGCCCCCATCGTCATCGCCGACGGTCTCAAGGGCCAGGAGGCCACCGCCGTCAAGGTGGGCTTGGCCGAGACGGAGGAGGCGCTGATCGGCAGCGCCATCACCGAGGCCGACAGCCTGGTCTGCCTTTCCCACTTCAAGGGCCACGAGCTCTGCGGCTTTGGCGGCGCTCTGAAGAACATGGGCATGGGCTGCGGCAGCCGCCAGGGCAAGCTGTTCATGCACTCCAACATCACCCCCAGCATCGAGGTAAAAAAGTGCGTCGCCTGCGGCTCTTGCATCGAGCGCTGCCCGGTGGTGGCCATCAAGCTGACCAAACGGGCTGATAACGAACCAGCCCCGGAGGACTCCCAGAACCCCAAGCTCAAGGCTCTCAAGGACCCGGAGAGGTGCATCGGCTGCGGCGACTGCATCCTGGCCTGCGCATACGAGGCCATCGAGATCCAGTGGGATGCGGAGATTCCCGACCTGATGCGGCGCATGATCGCCTACAGCAAGGGTTCACTCATGGGCAAGGAGGACAAATGCGTCTTCTTCAACTTCATCACCCAGGTGAGCCCGGCTTGCGACTGTTACCCCCACCAGGACGCGCCCCTGGTGGCTGATGTGGGCATCGTGGCCTCCATTGACCCGGTGGCCATCGACCAGGCCTCAGCCGACCTGGTGAACCAGGCGCCGGGCAATCCCCACTCCTGCCTCAAGGAGGCATTCGCTCCGGGCGATGACAAGTTCCGGGACGTGTACCCCAAGATCGACTGGGAAATCCAGTTGGACTACGCGGTCCAGATCGGCCTGGGCAGCCGGGAGTACGAGCTGATCAACATTTAGCATGCCCCGGTTAGCTTCAGAGAAGTCTCTCCACGATTCCCAGGCAGAACTGCTGCTGGAGGGCGTGTCCTGGCAGGCGCCGGACGGCAAGCAGGTGCTGTCCGGGGTGGACCTGCGCCTGTCTCCCGGCCATTTGGTCTGGATCAGCGGTCCCTCCGGTTCGGGCAAATCCAGCCTGTTGCGCCTCATGCACCGCTTGGCCGAGCCCAGCGCGGGACGCATATCCTTCGG
>JANQFN010000620.1 GCA_028277825.1 Desulfarculaceae bacterium | reverse complement strand
TCAGGCCCTGTTGGCCGGCCGGGCTCGGGTGGCGGTGGTGCACGGGGTGGGCACCGGCGCCCTGCGCCAGGCGGTCAGGGAATTTTTAGGCGAGCACCCCATGGTGACCTCCATCCGGCCCGGCGGCCGGGGCGAAGGCGGCGCCGGGGTGACCGTGGTCACCCTGCGGGAATAGGATAGTCGGTGGCGCGTATACCCGAACATAAGATCGACGAGGTGCGTCTGGCGGCCAACATCGCCGAGGTGGTGGGCCGGCGGGTCAAGCTGACCCCGGCGGGCAAGAACCTCAAGGGCCTGTGCCCTTTTCACGGCGACACCGATCCCAGCTTCGTGGTCAACCGCGAGCGGGGCACCTGGCACTGCTTCGGCTGTGGCGAGGGCGGCAATGTCTTCACCTTCTTGATGAAGGACGAAAACCTGAGCTTTCCCGAGGCGGTGAAGGAGTTGGCCGGCCGCTATGGAGTGCGCCTGCCCCAGCCTAAACTGACCCCGGCCCAGAAGCGCCAGGACGAACATCGCCGCCGCCTGTTGCGCGTTATGGAATTGGCCGGTAATTTTTATAGCCAACAACTCGCAGCGCCGGCCGGGGGTGCGGCCCGGCGCTACCTGCGCGAGGAGCGCGGGCTCGGTCCCCAGGTGGTGGAGGAATTCGGCCTGGGCTGGGCGCCGGATTCCTGGGAGGGCCTCCGGCGGCATCTGGGCTCCAAAGGGGTGCCCGAGGAGTTGGCCACCCAGAGCGGCATGCTGGTGCCCCGCGACAAGGGCGACGGCACCTACGACCGCTTCCGGGGCAGGGTGATGTTTCCCATCACCAATGCCGGCGGCCGCATCGTCAGTTTCGGGGGCCGCATTTTGGGCCCCGGCGAACCCAAGTATTTAAACGGTCCGGAGACCGGGCTGTTCAACAAGTCTGCCACGCTGTACAACCTGCAACGGGCCCGGCGCCACATGCGCAAAAAAGACCGGGCCCTGGTGGTGGAGGGCTACTTCGACGTGATTACCCTGGCGGCAATGGGCATGGGCGAGACGGTGGCCCCCATGGGCACCGCCCTGACCAGCCGGCAAGTGCGCCGCCTCAAGGGCCAGGCTAAAGACCTGGTCCTTTTCTTTGACGGCGACGCCGCCGGCCGCCGCGCCGCCCGGCGTAGCCTGCCCATCTGCCTGGCCGAAGGGGTCTCTCCTTCGGTCCTTTTGTTGCCCGAGGGCTCAGACCCAGACAGCTTCGCCCGCGAGAATGGGGCCGCCGGACTGGAAGAGGCCCTGGGCGGGGCCCGGCCCCTGGTGGAGGCGGTCTTGGAGATGGTCATCGCCGAGGGCGACGAATCGACCCCGGAGGGCAAGAGCCGCATCGTGGCCGAGTGCGGCGGGGTGATCAAGGACATCAAGGACCCGGTGGTGGCCAGCGAATACCTCAAGCACCTGGCCCGGCGTCTGGGTTTGTCCCTGGAGGTGGTGGCCCGCCGCCTGGGGCTGCCTGTCTCGGGTGGAGGTGCGGCAGCCCGAAGCCCGCGTCCGGCGGCACCGCGCCGGGAGGAGTCCAGCGATTCCCAGTCCCAGAGTCTCGTGTTGGAGGTAGCCTTAGCGCACCCCGGGGCAGCCCAAGTTCTGTATGAAGAGGGCGCCCTGGATTTGTTTGAAGACCCCATTTTGGTCCAAATCGCCAGTGCAATAAAGGAGGCGATAGACACAGTTGGTAGGGCCGAACCTGGAAACATCATAAATTTTATAGATGACAATGACTTGCGCAGTTTTGTCATTCGTCTTGCCGAGAAAGCGCCTCCTTTACCTGCCGGTGAAGAAGTCGCACGCGCCAGAGATAAGGCTCGGAGCTTGCATGTGTGGCAAATCGAGAAACGCATAAACGCCCTTAGCAGCCAGATAGCTGATCTCGCGTTGACTGGCGATGATGAAGGGGTGACCAAGCTTCAGGCCGAAAAGTCAGAACTCAGGAAACAGAGACAGTCTCTCCGCAACTTGGGAAAGGACTAGAGCATGCTCACAGAAAAAAATCTCGCCGCATTGCAAAGGCTGATCGCCAAGGGCAAATCCCGCGGCTTTTTGACTTACGACGAGATAAACGACTCCCTGTCCTCGGAGATCACCCCCGAGAACATGGATGACATGATCATGGTCCTGGATGAGATGGATATCCAGCTCATCGACGAGGAGGAAAAGCTGCAGCGTCTGGCGGAGGCCGCCGCCGACCGGGCCGCCGAGGAGGAAGAGGCCGCCGCCCAGGTGTCCCACGTGGCTGATGAGGGACGGGTCAACGACCCGGTGAAGATGTATCTCAGGGAGATGGGCATGGTCTCCCTGCTCACCCGCGAGGGCGAGGTGGAGATCGCCAAACGCATCGAGGCCGGCGAGCGCATGGTCATCGACGCCCTGTTGGAGTGCACCCTTTGCGTGCAGGATATCCTGCTTCTGGGGTCGGCGGTGGGCGAGGGTGTGGTGCGCATCCGCGAGGTGGTGAGCGACTTGGACGAGGAAGAAGGGCTGGCCGCCGAGGAAAAGCGTAAAAAAGAATTTCTGGATTTGATCACCAAGGTCAAGCGTCTGGACAAGCGCAACATTAACAATTACACCAAGCTCAACACCAGAAACTCGGGCCTCAAGCCCGACGCGCGCAAGCGCATGAAGACCAACCTCAAAAAGAACCGGGCCAAGGTGGCCGAGATGCTCTCGGGTGTCAAATTGGACAAAAAGCAGGTCGACCAGTTGGTGAGCATCCTGGAGGAGCGCCAGGACATGGTGGAGCGCTGCGAGGCCATCATCACTGCGGTGATGATGGAATCGGGCCTGCCCAAGGGCGAGATCACCAAGACCGCCCGCAAAATCCGTAAGGCCAAGGGCAAGAAATGCGACCTGGGCCCCTGCCGCTGCGACGCCGAGCGCCTCATGGAGCTGGAAGGGGCTCTCAAGGGCGCCCGCGCCTCCCTGAGGGAGGTGGAGAGCCAGTGCAAGATGTCCACCCCCAGCCTGCGCCGCCTGGTGATCCGGGTGCGCGACGGCCAGGTGCGCGCCAAGGCGGCCAAGAAGGAACTGGTGGAGGCCAACCTGAGGCTGGTGGTGTCCATCGCCAAGAAATACACCAACCGCGGCCTGCAGTTTCTGGATCTGATCCAGGAGGGCAACATCGGCCTGATGAAGGCGGTGGACAAGTTCGAGTA
>JANQFN010000585.1 GCA_028277825.1 Desulfarculaceae bacterium | reverse complement strand
GACTCGAGATGGCCGGGTTTGATTTTTTGCGGCACGATCAACCCGCCTTTGCGGTCCCAGTTGCCCAACAGGGCGTTGACGATGGCAAAGCTGCGCCGGATCTGGGTGGAATCGGTGTAGTTGGAGGAACGCCGGCCGGGGTAGACCATGGCCGCCGGCGCCGCCTGGGCCATCTCGCGGGTGATGCGCACGATGTCCTCGGCCGGGATTTGGGTCTCGCCAGCGGCCCACTCCGGGGTGTACTTTTCCACGTGCTTAGTGAGCTGTTCCAGGCCGAAGGTCTTTTTCGCCACGAACTCCTGGTCGTAGAGCTTTTCCTTGATGAGTACGTGGGCCAGAGCCAGCATCAGGGCCATGTCGGTGCGCGGCTTGATGGCGAAGTATTCATGGGCCTTGGCCGCGGTTTTGGTGTAGCGCGGGTCCATCACCACCAGCTTGGTGTCTTTTTGCATGGCGCTCATCAAGTCGATGGAATCCGGCGTGACCAGGGACTCGAAGCGGTTGGCGCCCATCATCAAAACGTACTTGGTGTAGAGAATGTCCGGGATGGGCACCTCGCCGAAAGTGTCCAAAAAGGCGCGGGTGCCGGCGATGAGGCACATGGACTCGTGGCTCAGGGCGTTGTAGGAGCCGTAGCACTCGGTGAAGCGGTGTACGAAGCTTGACTGCATGTCGCTGCCAGCCATGAACATGAAGCCGCAGCGGGTGTATTTGTCGCCGACCTCTTTCATCTTGGCCGCGGCCAAATCCAGGGCCTCATCCCAAGAGATGCGCTTGAATTTGCCCTCGCCGCGAGCACCCACCCGCAAGAGGGGGTGCTTGAGCCGGTCTTTGGAGTAGAGTTGGTCAATGCCCGCGTTGCCCCGGGCGCAGAGCATGCCGCGGGATTTCAAAAATTTGGGGTTGGGGTCCAGTTTGGTCACCACCCCATCCTCCACCCGGGCGATGGCGCTGCACTTATTGAAGCACATGTCGCACACGGTGAACTTGCTCTCAAAGCCCGGCTGGATGCCGCTGGCGGCCGGAGCCGGCCTGGCGTTCAAGACCGCGCCGCCTCCCACCGCCGCGGCGGCGCCGGCGACGCCGGCCAGCTTCAAAAACCCGCGCCGGGTCATTTTGCTGTTTGCTTCAGACATGATCTTCTCTCTGCTTTATAAGAAGCCGTCGCAGTTATAAGCGCGGCCGGGCCTGGCCAGGCCCGGCCGTTTCGCGGGTGTCGCTACTTGCACTTGGCCGGAGAGGGGGAGTCTTTGGCGTGACCATAGAGATAGGCGTATAAGTCAGTAATGTCCTTGTCCTTGAGCTTGGACCACTGGTCCGCGCAGGCCAGCTTGTCCTTGGCCGCGAAGGTGGCCTGCCACTGGGCCTGGGTCATGGAGATGGGGCTTAAATCCTTGGCATCGCCCTTGGCCGAGTGACAGGTGCGACAGTTTTTGCGGTAAAGGTATTTGCCCTTGCGGGAGTTGCCCTTGCCGCTGGCGGCCAAGGCCAGCCCCAGGCTGCCCGACAGAAAGATCACGGCCAACACGATGGCGAGGATGCGCTTGGTCATTTTGTTTGCTCCTTCAGCTTGCGCCGGGATCATCTGCCGCGGCGGCTTTATGGATATGTTTTTGGGCTCAATCCAATCCGGCTGGCTTTCCAGCCTGCTGCTTCTTTACAGCAACAGGCGTGCCAGAATGAGCTTGTTTGCAATTTGTCATTTAAAATCAACAGGTAGACAAAAGGGCTGCCCAAATATATGTTGCGCACAAAAGAACAAACTGTTAATTAACTTAACAATAGTTAACCAAAAAGGCGCTTATTTAGCGTTTTTTTAATAGGATAGCGGGTGTTGCCTAACAGGCCCGGGATCGGCGTAGGGGCAGGCCATTTTGTTAACTCACCGTCAACCCTGCCCAAACGGCTTAATACCCAGGGCAAAGCTCGGAAATAGTTGTTTTTGGGTGTGTTTCCTTGGTCAACTGGCAGGCGTTTTGCTTTATATATCAAGCAAGTTTTTTGAGCGCCCAAAACAGGCCCTTGGCTGGTTTTGGACAAGCTGTTCTAATCAAAGACTTTTTTAGCGCATTTTCCTGGTTGGGGCGCCTCTGAACCGGACCTGATAAGTTAACATATTAAATTAACACCCAAGCGGTGAACACATGGACCTGACAGAATATTGGAAAACCATTCTGGACACCATGCAGGACGGTCTGCTG
>JANQFN010000603.1 GCA_028277825.1 Desulfarculaceae bacterium | reverse complement strand
GAGGCAGAGCACACGTGCTCGGTTATGAATTTGGCAATCGTGTGGCCAGGATGTTTGCCGTAAGATATCCACAGCGTGTTGGATCGCTGGTTCTCCTGGCCTGCGGGGGACAACAAGTCTCTGCTTCGCCGTCTGGCGCACAAGCCTCCCAGACCACCACGAACGATACCCGTGCGGCGAAGTCCGCCCCCAAAACACCAAAGCCTGACACCTCAACCCAAAAGGCCCCCAGCGCCAAGGCTCTTGCGGCCCACCCCTCGGCTATCACACAGAAGATAGATGGCTATTTCCGGGGTCTCGCCGCCAAGGGCGCCAAAGAGAATCCTCAGTATGTCACTCTGTCCGGTATGACCGGCGCCTTTGCCTTTTGGCTTAGGCCATCAATGCGAGAGCAATTTGTCAAACATGCTTTCTTCGCCCCCATGTCAAAGGTTCCTTATTACTGGATCACGGGATGGTACCGGGATACGGGCTGGATGCAGCAGGCCATGGATCAAGACCACTCATCAACATCAGCGGATTGGGTGAGCGGCGGCAGCGCGCCCATGTTGATTCTCAATGGCCAATATGACGTGGCGGCGCCCGTGGCCAATGGCACCTACATGAAGAAAACCTACCCGGACAGGGTTACCTTTTTCGTGGTGCCCGATGCCGGACACGCCATGCTGGCCGAACAGCCCGCGTTTATTAGAGATCATGTGATCTCATATCTTGGCCGGCATCCGATCAGCAGGTAAGTTGTCCGTCACGCGGAGTTGCCTTGCTGGAGGAGGGCATCGATTTTGTAGTCGTCAGAGCAAATGGAACTGGTATTGGTGTTCGCCAATGGACACATCCCCGGCGCGCTTCCTCCGCAATGATTTTTTAATCGAATTCACCCTGTTTTTTGCACCCCCACTCAAAATCTACTTCACCTCCCACTTCACCATCAACAAGCCGGGCTCAGTCATCTGGCTGGACCCGGCATTATCACTGTGGCGTCCCCAACGGCCCTGGAACCCAGGCCTCCGGCGTGAGAGCCCGGCTTCCCCCTCGCAAAACAAGGCCCCCGCCATGCGGCGGGGGCCATCTTTTTAGCTATGTAAAGTAAGCCGGGCTTACTTGTCCACTTCCTTGCTCAACTCGGGCACCACGTCGAACAGATCGCCCACCACGCAGAAGTCGGCCTTGGAGTGGATGGGAGCGTCGGCGTCCTTGTTGATGGCCACGATCACCTTGGAGGAACCCATGCCCGCCAGGTGCTGGATGGCGCCGGAGATGCCGCAGGCCACGTACAGGTTGGGGGTGACCACCTTGCCGGTCTGGCCCACCTGGTCGGTGTGGGGCCGCCAGCCGGCGTCCACCGCCGAACGGGAAGCGCCCACCGCGGCGCCCAGCTTGCCGGCCAGTTCCTCAATGATGTCGAAGTTCTCGGCCTCTTTCACGCCGCGGCCGCCACTGACGATGATGTTGGCCTCGGTGAGGTCGATCTTGCCTTCCTCGGCCACCAGCTTGTCAACCACCGCTGCCTTGATCTCACCCAAATCGACACTGGCCGCTTCCACCGCGGCCTCGCCGCCAACCTCCACCACGTCAAAGACGTTGGGGCGTAGCGAAGCAATCTGGGGGGAGCCGTTTACCACCACGTCGGCGTAGACCTTGCCGGCGTACATGGGCCGGGTGGCCACCAGCTTGCCGTCGGTCACGGCCAGGGCGGTGCAGTCCACCGCGATGCCGGTGTCCAGCTTGGCCGCCAGGCGGCCGCCCAGGTCCTTGCCCTGCATGGAGGCGCCCAACAGCACCACGTCCGGGGCGCCGTCTTTGATCAGGGCGGCGGCCGCGTTGGCGTAAGCGTCGGTGGTGTAGTCGGCCAGGGATGCGTCATCCACGCACAGGACCTTGGCCACACCGTATTTGCCCAGCTCGGCGCACTTGTCGCCCATGCCGGAACCCAAAACCAGGGCGGTAACCTCGCCGCCCACCTCATCCGCCACCTTCTTGGCCGCGCTGGCCGCCTCGAAGGTTATCTTTCTGAAATCGCCGTCACGTTGCTCGGCGATAATCCATACACCCGCCATATCTCATGCTCTCCTTTCGAGCGAAAGCTAAACGCTTTTAGATGACCTTGGCTTCTTCCTTGAGGGCCTTGGCCAGGTTGGCCGCCAGCTCCTGGGGAGTCTCGCCCTCGATGATCCTGCCCGCGGCCCGCTCCGGGGGCGGGTTGATGGCGATGATCTCGAGGTTGTCGGCGCGCTCCAGGCCCAGATCGGCCGGAGTCATGGTCTCCAGGGGCTTTTTCTTGGCCTTCATGATGCCCGGCAAAGAAGCGTAACGGGGCTCGTTGAGTCCCTTCTGGGCGGTGACCACCGCCGGCAGGGAGCCCTCCAGCACCAGGGTCTGGCCCTCCACCGGGCGCTCCACCTTCACGCTGCCCTCGCCCAGCTCCACGCTGGTGATGACCGACATCTGGGGCAGATCCAAAAACTCGGCCAGGGCCGAGCCCACCACGCCGCTGTCGTCGTCCACGGCGCGCTGGCCCAGGAAAATCAGGTCCGCGCCCAATGGCTCGATGGCCTTGGCCAACAGCTTGGCCACGTAAACCGGGTCCGCTCCGTAGAGATCCTCGTCCTGAATGTGGATGGCCTTGTCCGCGCCCATGGCCAGGGCGGTGCGCAAGGACTCCACCACGCGGTCGGGCCCGGCGCCCACCACGGTCACCTCGCCGCCCTTTTCCTTGGCGATGACCAGGGCCTCTTCCACGCCAAACTCATCATAGGGGTTCATGACCCACTTGATGTCGTCGGTCTCGATGGACTTGCCGTCGCCGGCGATTTTTATCACCGTCTCGGTGTCCGGTACCTGCTTGATGCACACAACGATATTCACTGTGCACCCCTCCTTTCCAGACTCACTGGGGTAAGATTCCTGTCAAATTTATAAAAACCCAGCGCCCTCAATCGGCGGGCGCCAGCATTCCCTTGAGGAAAAAATCGCTAATCTGCCGCGCGGCCAGGGCGGGGGAATATTTTTTCACCGGCGAAAGCACCCAATAGCGGCTCATCTCGTCCAGGGCCCCGAAAAAGGCCCGCTTGGCGATGCCGGGCTGGATGTCGGCCCGGAAGGCGCCCGAGGCCTGGCCCCGTTTGATGATGGAACTGATGATGTTTAAGTATTCGTGGAACTTGTCGTTCTTATACTCTTTCATGAACTTGGAGGACTGCCTGAGCTCCACCTGGATGATCTCGGCCATCTCCTGGTTGCGCTCCATCAGATCCAGATGGGCCTCGGCAAAGCGCTCCAGTTGCTTGGCCGGGTCGCTCTCCAAAGAGATGGCCTGGCGCACGTTGTCCAGGACCCGGCTCATCTCCTCCTCGAACAGGGAGATGAGGATGTCGTCCTTGTTCTGGAAGTAAAGGTAGATGGTGCCGTCAGCCACGTTGGCGGCCCGGGCGATTTCGCTGACCTTGGAGTTGTAGAAGCCGTTTTTGGCAAAGACCTGCACCGCCGCCTCGATGATGCGCCGGTGCTTGTCGCCGCCCTTTTTATTGTGGTTCTTCAAGGTGCTCCGTCCTCACACGGCGGGACATGACCCACCGAGAAATTCCTAAGGCTCACACGTATGAATGATGATTCATTCAAGGCAATTGCTAACACGCCGCCCCCAGCCTGTCAACGCTTTTCTGGGGCTGGGGTCCGGCGCGGGCTGGGCCCTGGAACCCAGCCAATATACTAGAGGAAGCCGCGCTGGGCAACAAAAATTGAAGATTCATTCAGTGTGCTGAATTTTATTCACTTTTTGCGGCAGGCACTGGGTTGAAACACCTTGCCTGATTCGTACCTAGCGGTGAGCTTGGGGCAATGAACCCCCGCATGGGGGATTCAACTTTTTGGCTTTTATGGCTGAATGAACAATGTTCATCTGGCCGGGAGTGAGCCGTTTGGGGTGTCAGGCGAGGCTGGTGGCTGGCGGTTGCCAGAGCACATGGTCTTGGCGCTCAAAAGGGTTTTCCCCAGTCAAACCAATAGTGGTCATTGCGAGAGGAGGCGGCAAACGGGCTTGGGTTGGCTGGCGAGGTCTCCCCGCCGGCTCGTGGCAATCCTCCGTCTCCCGTAGCGCTCCGCTCGGGGTAAGGGAAAGATCGCCACGTCACATCCCTTAGCGGGGATGTTCCTCGCGATGACGGCTATTTCCGTACTGTCTTCCCCGCCCGCTTTGCCGCCGCTGACAACCCGTTGCGGCGAGCCGGGCAATAGGCTCTAGTGAACAGTCCCCTCAGCAGCGCCGGGGGCAGGGGGGCAGCATGGCGGCCTGGGAAAACTCCAGGGTGCCCGACTGGGTGCATTCGGCCGGGTCGCAGCAGGTCTTGCAGACCCGCTTCATGGCCTCATAGGAGACCAACTCCACCTCCGGGGCCAAATAGCCGTCCTTGACCGGCTCCTCACCCAACAGGTCGGTGCTCAGGTATTTTTTATTGTCATCGGAGAATACGGTGACCACCGTGCCGCCGCCCATCTCCTCCAAGAGCTTCAGGGCGCCCAAAAAGTTGGCACCCGAGGAGATCCCCACCCCGATGCCCAGGTCCGCGGCCAGCTTTTGGGCCATGATGATGGCGTCGCCGTCGTCCACGTCCACCACCGCGTCCAGGGACTTCAGGTCCATGATGGGCGGCACGAACTCATCGGAGATGCCCTGGATTCGGTGCTTGCCCACCTTGCAGCCGGTGGACAGGGTGGGAGAGCTGGCCGGCTCCAGGGGGTGGATGCGCACCGTGGGGCTTTGCTCCTTGAGAAACTTGCCCACTCCCATCACGGTGCCGCCGGTGCCCACTCCGGCCACGAAGGCCTCGGGCGCCAGGGAGCGGAAGGAGAGCTGCCACCAGATCTCGGGGCCGGTGGTCAGGGCGTGGGCCTCGGGGTTGTCTTGGTTGGCGAACTGGCGGGGCAAAAAGGCGTCCCCGGTCTTGAGCGCCAACTCGTCGGCCATCTCGATGCTGCCCAAAAAGCCGCCTTGGGCGGCGCTGACCAGGTGGATGTCCGCCCCCAGGCTCTTGATCAGGTTGATGCGCTCGCTGCTCATCCAGTCGGGCATGAAGATGGCCACCGGGTGGCCCAGGGCGCGGCCGATGGCGGCGAAGGCGATGCCGGTGTTGCCGCTGGTGGCCTCGATGATCAGGTCGCCGGGCTTGATGGCCCCGCGCTCATAGGCCTTGGCCAGGATGTGGAAGGCCATGCGGTCCTTGATGCTGCCGGTCAGGTTCAGGTGCTCGGCCTTGGCGTAGATTACCCCCGGCTTGCCCTGAAAGTTGAAATGCACCGCCAAAAGCGGGGTGTTGCCCACGGTGTGGGAAAGACTTTTGAAGCGCCGGTTGATGGCGGTGGCATCCATGTTGCGTTCCTCCTGTCAGAAGTGGGTTTCACTATATACCGCCCGGCGGCACTGGACAAGTACGAGGGACAAACTATAACTTTGAAAAAAGCCAAACCACCGGGCCAGAGCTACCGCGGCCCTGACCAAGGAGAGATCGCGCGTGAAAAAAGACACCCATCTGGTCCGCGCCGGCAGGCGCTCACCTAAAGAGGGCACCGTCAACCCCCCGCTGCACCGGGCCTCCACGGTGCTGTTTCCCAGCGTGGCCGCCCTGGAGGGCCGGGGCCAACTGCCGCCCCACTCGCTCACCTACGGCCGCTACGGCACCCCCATCACCTTTGCCCTGGCCGAGGCCATCAGCGGCCTGGAGGGGGGGCACGACACCTGGCTGTTCCCCTCGGGCCTGGCCGCCATCACCTGCGCCTGTCTGGCCTTTTTAAAAAGCGGCGATCATCTGTTGATGGTGGATTCGGTCTACGGCCCCACCCGCCGCTTTTGCGATAAGGAACTGACCCGCTTTGGTATCGAAACCACCTATTACGACCCCATGCTGGGGGCGGACGTCGCCGGGCTGATGCGGCCCGAAACCAAAGTAGTGTTCGTGGAGTCGCCCGGCTCCATCACCTTCGAGGTGCAGGACGTGCCGGCCATCGCCCAGGCGGCCCACGGGGCGGGCGCGGTGGTGTTGATGGACAACACCTGGGCCACGCCGCTGTTTTTTAAGCCCCTGGAGCACGGCGTGGACGTGGCGCTGACCGCCATGACCAAGTATTTGGGCGGGCACTCGGACCTGATGATGGGCTCGGCCACCACCAGCGAGGCCGCCTGGCCGGCCCTCAAACGCGCCGCCTTCCACTTGGGTCTGTGCACCAGCCCCGACGATTGCTACCTGGCCCTCAGGGGCCTGAGGACCCTGGGCGTGCGCCTGGAGCGCCACCAGCAGAGCGGCCTGGCCCTGGCCCGCTGGCTGGCCGGGCAGCCCCAAGTGGAACGGGTGCTGCACCCGGCCCTGGCCTCCTGCCCGGGGCATGAGTTCTGGGCGCGGGACTTTTCCGGGGCCTCGGGCCTGTTCGCGGTGGTGTTGGAACCCTGCCGCCGCGATTCCCTGGAGGCCATGCTGGACGGGCTGGAGCATTTCGGCATGGGCTATTCCTGGGGCGGCTACGAAAGCCTGATCCTGCCCCTGGACCCGGCGCGGGACCGGACCGCCACCCAGTGGGACGGGCCGGGTCCCCTGCTCAGGATCCACGCCGGCCTGGAGGATGTGGCCGACTTGATCGCGGATTTGGAAGAGGGGTTGGGTAAGTTAGTGATGGAGTAGACGGGGGCGGTTTTCGAGCCTGTTCACCGGCAGGCCAGGGAGCTTAACGGTTTCGCGGCCAGCCCGGCGGCTCCGGGGGTAAAAGTTTTTAATCTTTGTAGGGGCGGGGTTTATCCCCGCCCGCCAAGGACCCGCACCAAGAAACGGGCGGGGGTAAACCCCGCCCCTACAAGGAAAAAGAAATGCGCCGGTAGGCTGGACCAGAGCGCGCTCCCCTAAGCCGACAAAAACAGCTTAACCCCGCTCCGGCCCGCCTATCTATTGCAACCCTTCTTGAAGATCTCCTCGCACCTGGTTTGGTCCTTCACGAAGCACTTGCAGATCCAAGTCCGGCATTCGCTCACCCCCCCGCAGAAGCCGTACTTGATCAGGCAGTCCTCGCAGGAACTTATCTTGAACTCGCCGCAGGGCTTAATGCAATGTCGTATCAAGTCCCAGGCCAAC
>JANQFN010000437.1 GCA_028277825.1 Desulfarculaceae bacterium | reverse complement strand
AACTGTGCCGTGATAATGCGAGCACTTTTTTCATGACGGGCCCATGAATAGTGATTCGCTGATTGATGCCACCCAGCCCTCATGAAATATGCGGGCTAGGCGCCGGATACGCTGAGGCTCAAAATCACGCCTATGGTGCGTCCGGCGCTGAGGCAGGGCTCGGTGCTCACCTCGGCCTGGAAACTACTGCCGTCGCTACGGTAGAAGGTGAAACTGCCCGCGGCGCCGCCGCCCTGGGTGATGCTTTGGCCCAACTGGCTGGCCGCCCGGCGGCGGTCGCTGTGGGAGACGAAATCCAAGATGTTGAGCTTTTCACCGCTGATCACCGAATTGCAGCCGAACAAGCTGAAAGCGCAGTGATTGAAGCGCCCGAAATAGCCGCTGTCGTCCACGATCAGGGTCACGGTCTTTTGAGCCGTGGCTTCGGGCGCCGGCTGCTCAGCGCCGCTGCCCTCGATCCAACCCAGGGCTCTTTCCCGGGAATCAGCCGGAAGTACGGATCCCATTACCACCTCCACCGGTTTGACTGGGGCCCTCTCTAACAGCCCCTCCGCTCCGAACCAAAATGATGTAGCAGTCACATCAGATCATTTCAACTGAAACCAATGCTAAGCTTTTCTATAAGTTTTTCTTAAAATAATAATTTGTAATACTAAATTAATTATTATTGGGCTATCGGCGACTTCTCCATTTTTGAGTTCATTATAATGCCGTTTAATTGCCGTGTAAAGCCTTTTTATACGGCAATATTGCCGCATAAAAAGGCTTGTAGTATACGTTTGTGCGGTTGCTGAATTTTGTGCAACGCCCATGGTTAAACATTTGAAAGGTATATTTATTTAAGTAAAAATCAATTTGCATATTTTTTAAGTTGACTTCAGCGATTGTAATATGGGAAAAGGCAGTCATTGCCTTTTAGTGAAACTAACATAAAGGGGCGCCTGCCCCCAACGGCCCGGGAGGAACCCGCTGGGGTGGCGGGCCCGGGACCGCTGACCAAAGCAAGGAGGGAAGCATGAATCTGCATAGACCCAATGCCAATGAGGCATTGCAAACCAAGAACCGTTCGCGTAGCGTAGCGCCGCAATCGGGCATCTGCTCCCGCTGTGTCGACGGCTGCAAGGGCAACTGCGACCTTTTCAACGCCACTTTCCGCGGCCGGGAACTTTTGTACCCCACCCCCTTTGGCGAGATCACCGCCGGGGCGGACAAGGACTATCCTGAGGACTACTCCCACCTGCAGATCATGGGCTATGCCATGGGTGCCGAGGGCGTGGCCGCCGATCCGGATCACGCCACCTTCCCCCGGGTGAGCACCGAGACCTTTTTCGGCACCGATCACAAAATCAAGCAGAAGATCCCCATGTTCACCGGCGCCCTGGGCTCCACCGAGATCGCCCGGGCCAACTGGGAGCACTTCGCGGTGGGCGCGGCCATCTCCGGCATCAGTCTGGTGTGCGGCGAGAACGTCTGCGGCATCGACCCGGCCCTGGAGTTCAACTCCAAAGGCAAAGTGAAAAAGGCTCCGGACATGGAACGCCGCGTGGAGGCCTACCGCCGCTACGACGAGGGCTGGGGCGACATCCTGGTGCAGATGAACGTGGAGGACACCCGCCTGGGTGTGGCCGAGTACGTCCTGGACAAGCTTGAGGTGGAGACCATCGAGCTCAAGTGGGGCCAGGGCGCCAAGTGCATCGGCGGCGAGATCAAGGTGGCCGAGCTGGAGCGGGCCCTGGAGCTCAAGCGCCGCGGCTACATCGTCACCCCGGACCCGGAGAACGAGGCGGTGCAGGCCGGCTACAAAGAAGGGGCCATCAAGGAGTTTGAGCGTCACTCCCGCCTGGGCTTCATCGACCAAGAGGCCTTCATGGCCGAGGTGGACCGCCTGCGCGCCCTGGGCGCCAAGCGGGTCACCTTGAAGACCGGCGCCTATCCCATGCGTGAGCTGGCCATGGCCATCCGCTGGGCATCCGACGCCAAGTTGGACCTGTTGACCATCGACGGCGCCCCGGGCGGCACCGGCATGAGTCCCTGGCGCATGATGGCCGAGTGGGGCATCCCCGCCCTGCACCTGCACTCCATGACTTATGAGTTGTGCGAGCGCCTGGCCAAGCGCGGCGCCTGGGTGCCTGACATCGCCTTTGCCGGCGGCTTCTCCAGCGAAGACCATATCTTCAAGGCACTGGCCCTGGGCGCCCCCTATTGCAAGTCGGTTTGCATGGGCCGTGCCCTGATGATCCCGGGCATGGTGGGCAAAAACATCGCCAAGTGGCTGGACGGCGAAGACGGCGGCCTGCCCTCAACGGTCAAGAAGTACGGCAACAGCGTGGAGGAGATCTTCGTGTCCTGGGAAGAGCTGGCCAAAAAGTATGGCTCCAAGGAGGTCAAGGAGTTGCCCCTGGGCGCGGTGGGCATCTACACCGCCGGCGAGAAGATCCGCGTGGGCCTGCAGCAGCTCATGGCCGGCGCCCGCAAGTGGCGCGTGGACCTGATCACCCGCGACGACCTGGCCTGTCTGACCAAGGAAGCGGCCGAGATCACCGGCCTGCCGCACGTGATGGACGCCTACCGCCAGGAGGCCCTGGACGTGATCGACGGCGTGGAAAACGGCTACAGCCTGAAGGTGGCCAGCTAGCAGCTAACACTCATAGAGCCAAGCGCCGGTCCCAGCCATGGGGCCGGCGCTTTTTTGGGTAAAGAGGTTTACCTTTTGGTTATCGCCTGTTTCAAATGCCCGTGGCGTTGATTACGGCCTGCGCGGCCTGGCCGGCGGCGCCCAGGGGAGCACGGCGGTCGCGCACAAATACATTGCCTGGTTTGGACTTGGCATAGTGTTTGACCTCAGCGGCCCGCTGGCTGATCTGATCCAGGTCCGCTTTGCCGTCGCAGTCCACAATGCCCAAAGAAACGCTGAGCAAGGGAAAGCGACCGGTCTTGCCGTCCCGGCCCATGGCCTCCACGTAACCCCGCTTCCGGTCCTGTTCCCGGTAGTGGTTTTTCACCAGCCGGCTGAAACAACGGATGATGGCGGTGCAAATGCGCTCGGCTTTATCCGGCTCGGTCAATAGAATGAAGTCGTCTCCCCCGATATGACCCACCATGTCCTTTTGGCCTCCGTGGCGGCGCAGCGCCCAGCTGCTGATGTCCGCCGTGAAGCGCAGGACGGAGTCTCCCTTTTCAAAGCCATAGGTGTCGTTGAATACCTTGAAGTGATCCAGGTCCAGATAGATCAGACTGGCCTGCCTTCCGGCGGAAATGGTTGACTCTATTTGTTTTTCCAAGGCCACACCGCCGGGCAGGCCGGTCAAGGGGTTGGCGCCCTTTGCCATCTCCACCTGCACTTTGGCCAGGGCGTCCAGCATCTTCTGCACGCTTACCACACCGGAAAGCACGCCACCCTCGGTTACGATTATGTGATCGTATATCTTGAAGCGCTCCCGGGACATGGCCTGAGCGGCCACCTGCTCCACCGGCGCGGAGCCTTCGACGCAAAGGGGTGCGCGATCCATTACCCGCTCCACCACCCGGTCATAGTACAGGGCGGTGCCGTAATAGGTTCCCAACTGCCGGTCCAGGCTGTGGCTCATTACCAATCCCACCGGCGACTGCTCATGCACCACCACAACTCCGCTTATGGGGCTGGTGTCCAAGATGGTTTTTACGTCTCTTACCAGGGTGGCCCGGCTTACGCTGGGGGCCGCCTCGGCCAATTCGCGAACCGGTATGGAACATTTCCATTCTCCCGCCGCGGTCCTGGCCGGCTCCCGTCTATAATTCTTGAGCCGGGCCGGTTTTGGTTTTGGTGCGGCCGGCCGGGCCAAGAAGTAGCCCTGCCCGAAATGAACCCCCATGGACAACAAGCTGGAAAGTTCGGTGGCGGTTTCGATGCCCTCGGCCACGATGCGGCAGCCGATGCGGTCGGCGAAGGTGACCAGGGTCTCCATCAGCGCCCGTTGCACCGGATTGGATTCGATCCCCCGAATAAGAGACATGTCCACCTTTATGAAATCCGGGCGCAGGGCGGCCATGCGCGAAAGCCCTGAATACCCGGTGCCCGCGTCATCTATGGCCACCAGGTAACCCTGCGAACGGTAGTGCTCCAGAGTGCGGTGGAACAGGGTGAAGTCTCTGATGGAGTGGCGTTCGGTGATCTCAAACACCACGTTTTCCGGAGCCAGGCCGTGTTTGTCCAGCAAACGCTTGGTTTCGCCGGAGCGGAAGTCGGGATCGCCCAGGGTTTGGGGGTGGATGTTGAGGAACAGCTTCTGACCCAACTCCAGCTTCCCCAGGCCCCTGACCGCCTGCTCCCGGCAAATCTTTTCCAAGCTGAACAGGCAGCCAATCTCCTCGGCGAACTCAAAAAGCATGCTGGGATTCTCAAACTGGCTGCCCTGGGGGCCCCGGGCCAGAGATTCCCAACCCAGCACCTGGCCGGCGGCTAAATCCACGATGGGCTGATAAACCGTGCTCAACAGGGGTTCATCCACCAGGCTGTGGAAATCGTCCATCAGTGAGAGCTGGGTCAGGTCCATGGTCCCTTCCCCCACCTGACGGGCGTCCCAAAGGGCACGGTATATTTGCTGCTCAAAGTCACCCCCGCCGCTCACCAGGCTGTAGCCCACCTGTATGGTGAGGCTCTGCCCGGTGAGCTTGACCACTTCCTGGTTCAAGGCGTTGCGCAAGGCGAGGCGCAGGGCGAGTCCCCGGTCCATCAGGATGTCCAGGTCCAGGTTTTTGTCCAGGACCAAAACCGTAAAGGAGCTGGTGTCGGCCTGGTCCACGAAAACCCGGTGATGGCCGCACAGTATCTTGCTGGATTCCGTGCGCAGGAGGCTGCCCAGCTTGCCCAGGACACCATCGCCGGCATCTTGGCCGAAGAGCTTGTAGAACAAGTTGAACCCCGGCAGGCCGATCCAAAAAAGTCCCATGGGGGTGTGGATGTCCAGGGCCGACTCGAGGTCCTTTCTTATTTTGTCATCCAGAAAACTAAAAGAACTCAGGATCTGATCGCGTTTGCGTTTCAGGTCCAGGTGGTACAGCTGTCCGGTATCGGTATTCACTTGTGGCATACAACACCTTCTAGGTTGCATAAGTAATGACAAAACGCGTCACGTTGAGCCATGATGAATACATTGGATTGTTTGCGCGTATCTGTATAGTGATTGCGCGAGGTGACAGAGGGGTGACGGAAGTAATACGAAACTATTAATATCAGGGGAAAAAACCTTCTCGGTATCTCCGGAACGCCCAGCGTTTTACTGGACTTTAGCAGCCATAAACGCGCCTGAACCGCCGCCTGTCTGACCCACGAGGCGGCCGAGATCACCGGCCTGCCCCAGGTGACGGACGCCTACCGATGCCCTGGAGGTGGTCGACGGCATTGAAAACGGCTGCGCCCTGAGGGTGGCCAGTTAGAAACCGAAGCTCAAAAGGTCAAGCGCCGGTCCCAGCCATGGGGCCGGTGCTTTTTTCGGGTGCAGGCCGCCGCAAAAAAGCGCGCGCCATGACTCCAGGCCACACCTCATGGGACCCTGGCGCGGTATAGACGAAACCTGATTTATGAGTCATGCTTATCAGAGGCCGGTATGGTGATTATAATTTTTGCGGTTCTGGTTTTGGAGAACTAGTGGCATGATTTGGTTCGTGCTGGTTTTCATGACTGTCTACACTGGGTTTCATACCCTGTTCTATCTGGGGGTGCGTAAGGCCCTGCCCCAGGGCCGTTGGTGGCGCATCAGCCTGATCGCCTGGATGGGCCTGATGCAGTTCACTCCTATTTTCTACCGGATTTTTGAAAACCAAGGGCTGGTTAGTCTGGCCAGAGCCTTTGCCCTGTTGGGCTATGTCTGGATGGGGTTGGTCATTCTGGCGCTAATCGTCTTGGGGATTCTCAACCTCTCAAGCTTGGCTCTGAAACTTGTCCGTGGCAAAAGGCGGGCTGCCCGGCCCGTGGACACCGGCCGCAGGCGGGCGATTGCGACTTTGGTAGCGGCCCCGGTTTTGGCTGCTTATGGTGTGTGGGAATCAAACCAGGTGCAGACACGGCGTTTAACCATCACCACCAATAAGCTGACCCCGGCCACCGCCCCCCTGAAAATTGCCTTGATCAGCGATCTGCATCTATCGGTCATGACCGACAGGAATTGGCTGGATAGTGTGCTGAGCCGTATTTCCCGAGAAGCTCCGGACATGGTGATTTCGGCTGGAGATTTTTTGGACGGCCGCATGCCGGGCATGACTGAACTCTCCGCCCGCTTGAATGAGTTGCACGCCCCCCTGGGTAAATATGCCGTGATTGGCAACCATGAATACTACGTGGGCTTGGACCGGGCATTAGCCTGTCACCAGAGCGCCGGATTCCAACTGCTGAGAGAGGAAGGCGTGAGCGTAGGCGGGTATATTAATTTGGCCGGTGTGGATGACGCCCGCCGTCCTGCCGGAGCGGTTGAGGCGGCCATGCTGCGCAGGTTACCCCAAGACCGGTTCACAATTCTCATACGCCACCGGCCTCTGGTGCAAGATGAGACCCTGGGCCTGTTTGATTTGCAGCTTTCCGGCCACACTCACGGCGGGCAGATAACTCCCTTTGGGTTGTTGGTTCGCCTGCAGTTCCCCTACCTGGCCGGGGCCTATAGGCTTGAAAATGGCTCCCGCATATATGTGAACCGCGGCACCGGCACCTGGGGACCGCCCATGCGGGTCGCCGCGCCGCCTGAAATTACTATCATCGAACTGGCTGCCGCCTCCGCAAAGGCGTAATCTCCACAGCAAACAAACTAAGCTCCTACGGTCGTGTGACCTGGCCCCCTAAGTCCAATCGACAATTGCTGAATTTATGGTAGGGGCAATGGTTGCGCGCACCCTTTGGCTCCAACCCGCACCCCGGAAACAGAGAAGGGGACTCAGCCGAGGCCGAGTCCCCGTTATTTATGGAGCGGGAGACGGGATTCGAACCCGCGACCCTCAGCTTGGAAGGCTGACGCTCTAGCCGGGCTGAGCTACTCCCGCCTGGGGCGCGATTATAACACGGGCCCGGGGGGGCGGCAATCGCGGCTGTCGCATTGACACCCGCGGCCCGCTCTAGTAGCCTACATTGGGTTTAAACGCCCCCATTACAAACCTTTAGGAGGCATAAGACCATGGCATGCGTGGTCGTGGTAGGCACCCAGTGGGGTGACGAGGGCAAGGGCAAACTGGTGGACATCCTGGCCGAACAGGCCCAGGCCATTGTGCGCTTTCAGGGCGGCAACAACGCCGGCCACACCCTGGTGGTGGATGGCGACCAGTTCATCTTTCACCTGATCCCCTCCGGCGTGCTGCACGAAGATAAAACCTGCTTTATCGGAAACGGCGTAGTGATCGACCCGGCTGTCCTGTTGGGCGAGATGGAAAAACTCACCCAACGCGGCTATAACGCCGGGCCGGACAAGATCCGCATCAGCGAACGGGCGCACGTGATCATGCCTTATCACCGGGCCCTGGATGCGGCCCGGGAAAAGGCCAAGGGCAAGGACGCCATCGGCACCACCGGCCGGGGCATCGGGCCCTGCTACGAAGACAAGGCCAACCGCACCGGCGTGCGCATGATCGACCTGTTGGAGCCCGACACTCTGCGCGAAAAGGTGGAGCAAAACACCGCCGCCAAGAACTACCTGCTCACCGGCTACCTGAACGCCGAAGGCATCCTCACCGAGCCCGTCATCGAAGAGTATCTGGAGTTCGGCAAGCTCCTGGCGCCGCATATCACCGACGCGGCGGTGGAACTGGATGACATCCTCAACGCCGGAGGCAACGTGCTCCTGGAGGGCGCCCAGGGCACCCATCTGGACATCGACCACGGCACCTATCCCTTTGTCACCTCCTCCAACCCGGTGGCCGGCTCGGCCTGCACCGGCTCCGGGGTGGGGGTCACCCGCCTGAACCAGGTGTGGGGCATCGTCAAGGCCTACACCACCCGGGTGGGCGGCGGGCCCTTCCTCACCGAGCTGGAAGACGAAAACGGCCAGTGGATGCAAAAAACCGGGGCCGAGTTCGGGGCCACCACCGGACGCCCCCGCCGCTGCGGCTGGCTGGACATGGTGGTGGTGCGCCACTCGGTGCGCCTGTCGGGCATCACCGGCCTGTGCGTGACCAAGCTGGACGTGCTCAGCGGCCTGGACAAGCTGCAGGTCTGCGTGGGCTACAAGCAGCCCGACGGCAGCGTTTTGGAGCGGGTGCCAGCCTCGCTCACTCAGTTGGCCGCCTGCGAGCCGGTCTACGAGGAGCACCCGGGCTGGAGCGAGGACATCACCGGCTGCCGCAGCTATGACGAACTGCCAGCGGCCTGCCAGAGCTATCTGGAGCGCTTGGCCGAGTTGGCCGGCGCGCCCCTGGCCGTGGTGTCGGTGGGACCGGGCCGGGAAGAGACCATCATCATGGCGGATGCCTGGGCCTAAGCCTCAGCAGGACACAAAAGCAATCACGGGCCGGGGCTTTTGCTCCGGCCCGTTTTTTTGTGTCTGCGCAATGGTCATAGTCTTTCAAGAAAAAAAGGAAAGAAGTTGGTAAAGGAAAAAGTCCGGACTGATAAGGCCTACACGGATTTAGAGGCCCTTCCAGTCAAATTGGCCCTTCGCTGGCACTCATTTTTTTAGAGGCAGGCTTAGCCCGCATATTTCATGAAGGCCGTGTGTCCGGCTGCGCCAGCCACCGGCATACGGTGTTGCTGGCTGCGCTTGGGCCTCGACGTAGCTTTAGCTA
>JANQFN010000419.1 GCA_028277825.1 Desulfarculaceae bacterium | reverse complement strand
GGCCAAGTTTGGCACGCTCCCTGCTCTATTGAAGGCCAAACGGGACGCACCAATCCCACACAGAAGCGAACCATGGACCTAAAGAGGAGTGTAGACATGAAAAAGACCATTGCCATAGCAGCCGGACTGGCCCTGATGGGCGTGGTTGCCGTAGGCGCCTGGGCCGGGCCCTGGCAAGGCCGCGGAGGCTACGGCCCGGGCAATTGCCCCGGCTGGGGTCCTGGCGGCGGCTACCAAGGCCAGCAACTGAGCAAGGAAGAGTACGCCCAGAAGAAAGAGAAGCTGGCCGCCTTCATGAAGGAGACCCTGCCTTTGCGCCAGAAGATGGTGAGCAAGGGGATGGAACTCAGGACTGAACGGATGCAGGCCAGCCCTGACGAGGCCAAGATCAAGGCTCTGACCGACGAGGTGATTGACCTCAGAAGCCAGATCGCCAAGAAGGCCAATGACGCCGGCCTCAGCGGCTTTTGGCGCATGGGCAAAGGCTACGGACGCGGCTTCGGACCCGGCATGCGGGGCGGAGGCTACGGCGGTGGCCCGGGCCGCGGCTGGCGCTAGGCCCTCACCCTCGTGTACAATCAGGGTCCGGGGCTAAGTGCCCGGACCCTGATTGCTTTTAAAGGTTTTTCCCATGCCCGCGCTCCGCGATAAAAAGCACAGCCCGCGCCTGCCCTGGCTCTTGTTAGCCGGTGTGCTGGCCCTGATGCTGGTGGTGATCGGTCTGAGCACCGCCCGCCGGGTGCAGCGCGGCCAAGAGCTGATGGAGCGGGCCCTGACCTCCCAAGCGGAGCTGGTGGTGACCTCCCTGGAAGGCGCCACCCGGGCGGGCATGCGCCACCGGGTGTGGGGCGTACTCAAAATGCAGAGCCTGGTGGAGGAGATGCTACGCCAGCCCAACCTCAGCTCCCTGGCTATTGTGGCCCCCAATGGCGAACTGTGGGCCGCCGGCGTATCCCGGGTGGGAGTCAACGACGTGGAGCAGGCGGCCTTGGGCGGTCTGCCGGCACACATCGAGCAAAAGATCAAGCAAAGACGGCCTCTGACCCAGTTTCTGCGTGAAGAGTTGTTGGTGGGCCGGCCCTTTGCACCCTTGGCCCCCTGGCGGGGCAAGGGACGTTCCTTGCCCCCCTGGGCGCGGCCGCCCAAGAAACCCCGGCCCGGCCCCGGCGGCCCCCGTCCGGGCATGAGTATGGGCATGGGCATGGGCCCGGGCATGAGAGGCCCTGACATGGAACGCCACCACCGTCAGATGATGAAGTGGCTCAACCAGGAGGCCGGACCGGCCTATGTGCTGGTCAGGATGTCCACCGAGTCCATCAGCAAGGCCCAGCGCCGGGCCATCGGCAGTTCCCTGATGTTGGCGGCCATGCTGTTCCTGGCCGCCGGCCTGGTGGCCTGGGGCATGTTCGCCTATGCCCGCCGCCGGCAGAACGAAATGGAGCGCCTGCGCGAGGAAGTGGAGCAGTCGCGCCATTTGGCCGCTATCGGCCGCCTGGCCGGCTCGGTGGCCCACGAGGTGCGCAATCCCCTGTCCGCCCTCAGGGGCCTGGTGCAGTACTTGGGCAAGGACGCCCAGGAGGGCTCACGGGAGCTGGAATGCGCCCAAACCGCCATCAGCGAGGTGGACCGTCTGGAGCGCGTGGTCTCGGACCTTTTGGATTACACCCGCGACCGCCAGCCCCGGCTGTTGCCTCTGGATTTGGCCGAGAGCGTCAACTCCACCCTGACCCTTTTGGGAGATGACCCCCGCTATCAGGGAGTTACTTTTGAAGCGCATTTGCCCGCAGACCTTCCCCAGGTGCAAGCCGATCCCGACCTGCTGCGCCAGATCGTGGTGAACCTGGTGCTCAACGCCCAGGAGGCCAACAACGGAAGGGGCGAAATCAGGCTCAGCGCCCGGCGCCAAAACAGTACGGTGTTCCTGGAGGTGCTTGACCAGGGCCCGGGCCTGCCCCCCGGCGATCCGGAGCAGGTGTTTGATCCCTTCTTCAGCACCAAGGAGCGGGGCACCGGTCTGGGCCTGGCCATTGCCCGGCGCCTGGCTGAGGCCCTGGGCGGTGCTCTCAGCGCGGCTGACGGCGCCAAAGGCGGGGCGGTGTTCACCCTGGAGATACCGGTAAGCCAGACAGCATGAGCCAGAGCAGACAATCACATATTCTGGTGGTGGACGACGAGGCGGCCCACCGCCTGATGCTCCGGGCCCACTTGGAGGACGCCGGCTACTTAGTGCTGGAGGCCGGCGACGGCGAGGCGGCCCTGGCCGTGGCCTCGGCCGAGCCCCTGGATTTGGTGCTGATGGATTTGGCCATGCCCAGGATGGACGGCTTGGAGGCCTTGAAACGGCTCAAGGCGGATTATCCTCATTTGCCGGTCTTGATGATGACCGCCTACGGTTCCATAGACAGCGCGGTGGAGGCGCTTAAGGCCGGGGCCGAGGACTATTTGACCAAGCCCCTGGAAATGGACGAGGTGCTGATCAAGATCGCCCGGCAGCTCAAGGCGGTGAGCCTGGCCCGCCAGGTTCAGGTGCAGGCCGAGCGCTTGGGCGAGCGTTTTGATTTCTCGGCCCTGATCGGCGACAGCCCGCCCATGCGCCGCCTCAAGGAGACCCTGGCCCTGGTGGCCCCCAGCCAGGCCACGGTGTTGATCAGCGGCGAGAGCGGCACCGGCAAGGAGGTGGCCGCCCAGATCATCCACCAGCACTCGCCGCGGGCCCAGGGTCCCCTGGTCAAAGTGAACTGCGCCGCCCTGCCCGAGAATCTGCTGGAAAGCGAGCTTTTCGGGCATGAAAAAGGCGCCTTCACCGGCGCCAACGCCCGCCGCGAAGGGCGTTTCGCCGCTGCCGACGGAGGCAGCATCTTCCTGGACGAAGTGGGCGAGATGTCACCCGCCACCCAGGCCAAACTGCTCCGGGCCCTGCAGGAGGGCGAATATTCGCCGGTGGGCTCCAATCGGGTGTTTAACAGCGACGCCCGGGTCATCGCCGCCACCAACAAGGACCTGGCCGAGGCCGTGGCGCAAGGCGAGTTCCGCGAAGATCTCTATTACCGCCTAAACGTGGTCAACCTGGAGATGCCGCCTTTGCGCGAACGGGGCCAAGACGTAGAACTGTTGGCCGAACACTTCCTGGTCCGCTTCAACCGGGAAAACCAGCGCCAACTTAGCGGCTTCAGCCCCGAGGCCCGCACCGGGCTGTTGTCCTACGCCTGGCCGGGCAACGTACGTGAGTTGATCAACGCCATAGAGCGGGCGGTGATACTGGCCGCCGGCCCGGTGTTGCAGGCCGGCGACCTTCCCCTGGGCGAGGGAGTCCCCGCCGCGCAGGGCCCGGAAGGCCTGCATGCGGGCATGAGCATCCGCCAGGCTGAACGCCTTTTGATCGAAAAGACCCTGGAAGCCACCGGCGGCAACCGCACCCGGGCCGCCGAGTTGTTGGGCATCACCCGAAAGACCCTGCAGAACAAGATCAAGGAATATGGCCTGCCCCCGGCCTGAGCACCTTGGCAATCTTTTGGACCGGCGCCTGAATTAACCCGGATATTTCACGAAGGTTGGACGGCATTGGCGATGCGGGTAGCATTTATCGGTGTGTTATGAAAAAAACGTCTACGCTATCAGTGTACGGTTT
>JANQFN010000401.1 GCA_028277825.1 Desulfarculaceae bacterium | reverse complement strand
CGTCCCTCCCGGATCAGGGTGTGGATAAAAGCGGCCAGGGTGCCGCAGTAATCCAGGCCCCGTTTGCGGCACTTGGATTCCACCAGGCTGCTGGGCGAGATCCCCACCAGGAGGCCGCCCTCTGGCGCTCGGGGAAGTTTCAGACCCGGCGGCAGGGGCTGGGGCTTGAGGTTGAACACCAGGTCCGAGGCCAGGGATACCTCCACCCGCCCCAGGTCCTCCACGAACCGCAGGGTTTGGCCGCCGCGGGCGAACACCCGTTGCAGTTTGGGCAGGAACCAGCCAGCCGCCCCCCGGTTGATGCGGCCCTTGAAAGGCCCCAGGGCCTGGGAGCATTTGATTGCCGGGGTGCCCAAGAGCACCGCCGGCAGCATGGTGAGGATGTTGAAGGGCAGGAACTTTTCGCGTCCGTCGGAAAAGGACACGCCAGCCGCGTCTAAAAGCACCTGGCTGCGGGCAATTGCCCGCGGAAAGCCGGGCAGCATGCCTTTGGGCAGCTTGATGCCCACCTTGCGGAACAGGCCATAAAGCAAGGAGGAAACAAACACCTTGCCCACCAGGGCCTTGGGCGTGGAGGAAACCACTGACACCCGCTCCGGTGTCCGCTCCCGGTCTATCTTGGGATAGTAGGTGGCCACGTGAAAACGGGCCTGGGGAAATTTAGCCGAGACGCCCTCGTACAGGGCCCAGAACATGCCCTCCGCGCCCTTGTTGCCCGACAGGGTGACCGCGCTGATCACCACTTCCGGAGCCTGGTTTTCAGGCGCGTCCGCTATGTCCTTGCCTGGTTCCATGCCTTGCCTAGATATGGGTCAAGCCCTTAAAAACCAAGAGATAGGCCTGCAACAGGGGCTTGGGCAGTTTGAAAATCAACTTCTTGAAGCGGGGGCTGTAGGACCACTTGGCGTTGACGAGCAGGATAAAAGTGGCCAGCCAGTGGTTCCAGGGCGTGGGCGTCTTGGCCGCGGGCGGCACCCTAAAACCGAAGTACGGCGCCAGCTTGGAGCGCGCGTACAGGCTCTTGTGGCAGGTCAGGGCCCGCTTCTGGGCCTGGAACACTTCGCCCGGGGTGCAGGGCTCCAGATGCAGCTTGCCCGCCGAGACCATCTCCTGGGCCACCTCCACGCCACGTTCACCACGCATGAGCAGGGCCGAGTGCTTGATGTCCTTGCCCTTGAAGCGCTGAGCCCAGAGGTCGCCCACCGAAAGATCCGCGGTCTCCGCGCAGTGGTCTGCGCAGCGCAGGCAACGGCGCAGAGTGAAAAAATGCAGGTTCTGATAGCGGCTGAAGGCCTGAAAAGGGAAGTTCTCCGCCTTGCCGTCGGTGTAGTGCAGCCAGGAGCGGCCCCGCCACAGGCCGCGCCTAAAGCGGAAGGCGGCCACCTCTTCCAGGTCCACGCCCCGCCGGGCCAACACGGTCTCGATCAACTCCCGTCGCGAGTTGTGCCCGCAGAACAGGCCCAGGGTCAGGACGATCTTCTGCCTCAGGTCGTCGTCATCCTGGCTGATGCGCTCCAGCATCTCCAGATGGCAGGGCAGGCCCACCATGGCCAGCCGGCCGGGAAAGTTTTTGATCATTTCCCGGTTACTTAAAGGGTTCACCTCCAGATAGATGCTGCCCGCGGCTGACAGCACCTCTTCGCGGTCGGTGGCGATATAAGGCGCCGCCTTGAGCCCCTTTGGGCCAACCCGCAGGCGCACGCACAGGGCGCCCTCCACCTGGCCGCTCTCCAGCAGATGGATGAGAATGCTGGAGACCATGCCGCCCGAGGCGCTGCGCACCCGGATCTCCGGATCCAGGGAGTAGCCTACCTGGCAGGCCTGGATCGGCCCCAGAAAAAACTCCTGGTTGGATTCATTGAACCGCATGTTCGGCGCCGCCGCTCGGGCTGTCCGGAGTCAGGATCTCCACCCCCTCCACCAACCCCTGCACATCCTGGCCCAGCTCGTGGCCGGCCATTTGCCGCGTGTAGAGCTCCAGGCGCCTGGTGCGCAACGAGAGGTTGTCCAGCATGGTGCGGATCACCCCGATGAAATCGGCCAACAGGGCCAGCATGAACAAAAACAGGCCGATGACCACGGCCACCGCGCCGATCACCAGGGCGGCGAAATGGTCCGCGCCGTCGGGGGCCACCAATTGGAACCAGAAATAGCGCCCCACCAAAAAAAGGCCCAGGAGCATCAGGATGGTGCCCAGGGAGGAAAACACCTGCATGGGCTTGTACATGGTCCAGAAGGTCAACAGGTTGCGGGCCGACTTGAGCAAATAGGAGGGGATGGACTTCATCAGCCGGGACTTGCGCTTGGTCTCATTGACCCCGATCTCCACCGAGGCCAGGTTGAAGCACTTGCTGTTGGCCTGAAAGATCGACTCCAGGGTGTAGGTGTAGGTGGAAGTTAGGTTCAGGCTCATGGCCACTTCCCGGGTCAGGGCTCTAAAGCCGCTGGTGGCGTCGGTGATTGAATCGTGGGTCAGGGTCCGCACCACCCGGCTGCCCAGGTTCTGCAGGCGCTGCTTGAGCCAGGAGAAGTGCTCCAGCTTGCCCGGCTTGCGGTCACCGATCACCATCTCCGCCTGGCCCTCCAAGATGGGCCTGACCAAAGCCGGGATTTCCTGGCTGGGATACTGGTTGTCGCCGTCGGTGTTGACGATGATGTCCGCGCCTAAGGCCAGGCTGTAGTGCAGGCCGGTGGCAAAGGCCGTGGCCAGTCCCCGGTTGCGGGGATGGCGCACCACCATGTCCGCCCCGGCCTCCAGAGCCACCTGAGCGGTGCCGTCGCTGGAACCGTCGTCGATCACCAGCACCTTGACCTCATCCAGGCCGGGGATGTCCCGGGGGATGGTGCTGATCACCTCGGGCAGGTTGCCCGCCTCGTTAAGGGCTGGTATTTGCACCACCAATAGCGGCATGATCCTCGCTTAAAAAGCTCTGTCCTGCTGGGAATATAACACACCGCTGGCCGGCTTGGCCAACAGGCACCCCTATTTGAGGCGGCCGCTTTGGCCGGAAACCAGCTTGCGCAAAACGCCCAGGCCCATTTTGGTGCCGGCCGTGGCCTTCAAGGCCAGCATCTTGGGACTTTTGGTGCGCATCAGCTCGCGGAAGATGAAACGCGGCCGCAGGTAGAAACCGCGGTAGGCTTGATGCACCAACTCCACCAGCTGCTCCTTGGATATGGTGGCGTCCCAGCGGGGGGGCTCGAAGTCCTGGCTGGGGTGGGCGGCGAACTCACGCCAGACATCGCCTTTGATGATATCCCGGGACATAGCCTCGCTATACAGAGCGGTGGCCGGATAGGGAGTGGTGATGGAAAACTGGGCGTAGTCCGGGTTGAGCTCTTTGGCAAAGGCGATGGTGCGCTTGACCTCGTTCACGGTCTCGTCAGGATGGCCGATCATGAAGTCGGCCAGGGTGGTGATGCCGTGCTTGCGGGCCAGGGCAAAGGCGGTTGTGGCCTGCTCCAGGGTGATGCCCTTTTTGATGCGCTTTAATATGGCCGGGGTGCCGGACTCCACCCCAAAGCTGATGCGCCGGCAGCCGGCCCTCTTGAGGGCAATCAGCTGCTCCTCGTCGATGGTGTTGACCCGGGAGCGGCAGTCCAGGGTGATGTCCCAGCCCTTTTGGCTGATCAACTCGCAGATTTTGAGCACCCGCTCCCGCTGCACGGTGAAAGTATCGTCGTGCAGGAAAAACTCCTCGATGCCCAAATCCACGCAGTCGGCCATCTCGGCCACCACATTCTCAGCGGAGATGGGCCGAAACACCTTGCCCAAGCGGTCGCAGAATATGCATTTGTAGGGGCAGCCCCGGCTGGTCATCATGGTGGTCATCAGACCGCCGCCGGCCAGGATGGAGGCGTAGCGCTCATAGGGAATCAGGCGCCGGTCCGGCCGGGCCACCGCGTCCAGGTCCATGATCAGCTCCGGCTCCGGACCGCTGATCACCTCGCCGCCGCTGACAAAGCTGACCCCGGGAATGCCGGCCAGGGCCTGTTGATCGTCCAGGTTGTCCAGCAGGGCAGGCAGGCTGTACTCCGACTCACCGCTAATGGCATAGTCCACGCCCTGAAGGCGGGCGGTCTCCTCAGGAAAAATGGTCACGTGCGGGCCGCCGCAGACCACGGTGATGTCGCGCCCCGTTTCCCGGGCCGCCTTTTTGACCTGTGCCACGGTGTCCAGGGCGTCCAGCAGCATGAAGGTGATGGTGCTCACGCCCACCACCTGGGGCTGGAAGGTCTGTATCTCCCTGGCCAGATCCTCATAGCTGCTGCCGGGCAGTTGCAGGTCCAGCACCTTGACCTGATGCTCTGTCTGGGCTTTGATGGCCGAGGCCAGATACAACAGACCAAGAGGCGGCGTGGTGCCCTTGCTGCCGGCCACGAAACTGGGCTGGGTGGTGCGGAGGATGCGCCGCGAGGGCGGGAAGACTAAGAGTACGCGCATTTAACCTATTTCCCTGACCGCAAAAAACGGTGTTATGGCCTACAGATATTTATCCTAAAGGCCTCTGGCTGGCAAGCGGCAATGGGGACCAGGAACCCCTGGCCTTGGCAAACGGGGTTGACTTTGGGGGGTGAAAGCGGAACGCAAGCCGCGTTTGGCCCGCTTGGCGCGGCGCCACAACTTGGCCGGGAACAGAGCGCGGCGGGGATTCAGGCTATACTACTCCACCAAACGATGAGCCAGCTTTTCACTGCGCAGGGGGCCGTAGTGCCGGCCAAAACCAATAACCTCGTCGTTGATCACCATTTTGTGGGCCATGCCCCTGGCCAAAAGGCCAATCTTGACGTTGCCCTTGCCGTCTTTATGAGACAGGCAGCAGTGGGGCTAATAGTCTTGGCGGATGTTGAGACCCTGCCCCAGGTGTATGCAGCCAGGATATGCCTTGGCCGGCACGGTCGCGGTCTCCCAGGAAAATTAGGCGTCTGCCCCAAAACGGGCCCAAGGGGCGATCAACAGAGAGCTGGCGGCGTAACACGCAGCCGACAGCCCATAGGCCACCAGCCCGTAGCTGGTCAGGGCCAGGGCCAGCAACCCCAATCCGGCCAGGCCGCACAGCAGGCCCAAAGCACCGGCTTTGAGCGCCTTGGCCGGCAGGGCCCTGTTCGCACCGCGGCTCAGTATGACCACCAGCCAGATCAGAGCGAAAAAGGCAAAAATACCCGCCAGCAAGGACTCACCGCGCAGGAGCTGATAAGTGTTGCGCAACAGGCGCGCGCAAGTGAGGAGCATCAGGCCCAGCGTGGCGTAGGCCATTAGGGATTCCGTGTCCCAGAAGCGCTGGTTTTTTAAAGGCTTGGTAATATGCCTGCTCCCCGAATCACTTTGACGGCCGAGTGCACATTAATGGCCAGCTATTTTTTATCATAATAAGGCGCCTGCCTCCAAACATATTGCCAAGTGCATAAAACAAGGCTAAAAATACTTAAACGGACCGGTTGCGGCGCAGGTGGCCGCCGCCGCCCTTGTGGCCCCTGATGATGCCTGGTACACTAGGGCCGTTTTCCGCCGGAGGGCGCGGGACCTAAACCGCGTCAACCACTAAACTTTGCCCCGAAATGCCGCCGTTGGGCCGGGACAAGCAAAACGCCAAGGGATCCCATGAACACATCCATGACCAGCGCAGCGCAATCAGGGGAAGTTGACATACTGTTCGTCATCCCTTGGTTCGGCATCGGGCTGACCGGCGGACGCTTCGCGGCCCTGGGCGCGGAGTTCCCCTTTTCCATGGCCATGCTTTTGACCAATGTGGAGCAAAACGGCTTCAAGGCCGCCATGCTGGACACCAACCTGGAAAGGGAGCCCCTGGCCGCACTGGAAAGGGAAATCAAAAGGCGCCGCCCCAAGCTGTTGGGCATCACCAGCTATTCGGCCACCATTGCCAACGCCGAGAAGATTGCGCTCAAGGCCAAACAGGTCGATGACCAGCTCACCGTGCTCCTGGGCGGCTTTCACGCCACCGCCGAGCCGGAACAGTGCCTCACCGACTATGATGGCTTTGACTACGTGGTGCACGGTGAGGGCGAATTGGCCCTGGTGGACCTGATGGACCGCTTGCTGAACCACAAGCCGCTGACCGACGCGCCCAATCTGGCCTATCGCAACGGTGATGAGATCACAGTCAACCCCCAGGGTCCCATCATCGAGGACCTGGACCTGCTGCCCTTCCCGGACATCGACAGCGCCCGGTTTTTGCGCTATGAGCCCACGCCGCCCAATTACTATTCCCTGCCCACCATCGGCCTGATGGCCTCCCGGGGCTGCCCCTACAAGTGCACCTTCTGCGCCACACACTTCCAGTGGAACCAGACCATGCGGCGCATGTCCCGCGGGCTTCTGGTGGACTGGCTGGAAAAATTCGTCACTGACTGGGGCATCCGGGATTTCCGCTTTTTTGACGACACCTTCACCATCCCCAAAAAGGAGGTGGTGGAGTTCTGCGAAGAGGTCATCCGGCGGGGCCTGAAGGTCCACTGGAACTGCTACAGCCGGGTGGATACTATAGACCGGGAACTGGCCAAGCTCATGAAAAGGGCAGGTTGCTATCATGTGAAGTTCGGCATCGAGGCCGGCACCCAACAGAGCCTGGACCTGATCAAGAAGAACATCACCCTGCAGCGGGCGCGGGAGGCCATACACGAAGTGAAAAGCGCCGGCCTGGAGACCAAGGCCAGTTTCATTCTGGGCATTCATGAAGAGAGCCTGGAACAGAGCCGCCAGACCATGAACTTCGCCCTGGGCCTGGACCTGGATTACGCCACCTTCTCCATCATGATGATCTTTCCAGGCAGCGAGGACTATGCCCAATGGAAGGCGGCCGGCCGCATACCCGAGGGATTCAAGTGGGACAAGCCCATCTATTCCTCGCCCAATGACCTGGGCGTGCTCAAGAGCCTTTTGAAGGAGGCCTACCGCCGCTTCTACCTGCGCCCCAAGTTCGCCCTGGGCATGCTCTCCAGCCTGGCGCGGGACCCCCGTTGCCAGTTCAACCGGCTCACCCATTTGGGCCGGCACCTCATAACGCCCTCGCCGCACCAGACCTAGGCGGCCTATGATCTGGGAGCAGGTTTGATGACCACTTCCCCGGTAAAGCCCCCTTTGCACAAAATGGCGGTGAAAACCCTGGTGACCCTGTGGCTTTTAGCCGTCATGGCGCTTTCCCTGCTCATCGGCGGTGAGGATCTTATTGGCCGCTGGACCAACACCTTCGGTAAAGACATCCACAAATTGTCTCTGCACTTAACGGACCTGGTCCGCGAAGAGGCCGCCCGTAAGCCTCCGGTTCCCTGAGTCAACCGGGCAGCATGCTATTTTCTCTGCAAATAGCCCTGGTGATCGCCTACAGCTTTGGCCTGATCTGCACTGGTCTTGGTTTTCTGCGTCTGGTTTTGGGGCGGCGTTTGCAGGATTTTGCCCTGCCTCCCCTGGTGCTGGCGGCCAGCGGCCTCTTGTTGGGCCAGGGCTTGTTCGCCATGGCCTGGCTGGGCCTGGGACTGGCCGGCTGGTTCTCGCCCCGTCTGGTGCTGATCCTGCTCATCGCCGCTCTGTTCATTGGCGGCAGGC
>JANQFN010000379.1 GCA_028277825.1 Desulfarculaceae bacterium | reverse complement strand
CGTAATACGAAATCGTAATAAAAGGCATTGATTGACGGGACAGCCGCTGGGGGAGTACCATACCCGCCGGCAGCCATAACGCTCTCAATGACCTTCAGCAGACAGCGGAGCCAAGACATGGGCGGCAAACCCAAGCGCTATCAGGTGCTGGTGCGGGTGGTGGAAGTGAAGACCCCCTGCAACGCCGGGCACCGGGTGGGGGATGAGATACTTTTCAAATTCAATCAGGTGCAGGGCAAGATCTGCTTTGACGCCATGTGCTCCATGATTCCCAAGGTGCACAGCCTGCGCTACGGCGCCCAGTTCCCCTGGCTGGAGGACTTTGCGGCCCCGGCCAAGCACGGCTGCCCGGATGGGGCCAATGTGGTCTATGAACTGAGCCGGGCTAACCCTCCAGGGCGGCGATCCACTCCGCCGCGCTGATCACCTTGGCGAAGCGCATGGCCTGGGTCACCAGGATGGCCCGGTGCAGTTCCTTGGCGGTCACCGCCCCGGCCTCGTTTTTGAGATCCAGGGTGCCGGTGGCGTCAGACAAAAATTCCACGTTCAGCCCCCGGTGAAAGGCCTGGCGGCTGGTGGTGTCGCAGCACATCTGAGTCATGTAGCCGCTGATCACCACCGTGTCCGCGCCTTGCTCTTCCAGCCATTCAGCGAGATGAGTACCGGTGAAGGAGCCGGGGAGCTGCTTTTCAATCAGCGCCTCCCTCGGTCTGGCGGCCACCTCGGGGTGCAGCTCCCAGGCCGGGCTGCCCTGGGCGAACACCGGCGCGTCGGGCAGGGGGGTGTGGTGCTGGATCACGCAGGTGGGGACCCCGGCGCCATGGGCTGCGTCCATCACCTTAAGGATGTTTTCCAAACTGCCCGGGGGGTGGCTCACCGGCAGGGCGCCGCTGAAGTATTCGTTTTGCACGTCGATGACCAACAGGGCCCGCTTCATGTGATTGCCTCGCTTGGATTTGGGTTTGACAGGATTATACACCGCTGGTTGCCCGCTTTGCGCTTGACATGTATTTTTGGTATTGGTATACGGTATACAATTTACCGGATGGATTTATGGAACAAAGGGTTAAGAGCCGGGACAACGATCGCTGGTGGTGGCTTTGGCTATCGCCGGGCCGGGTCGGCTCCGCGCTCTGATCCCACACAGAGCCGAGTTTGCGCCGCGGGCCCCAGGCAGGGTCCGCGGCTCTTTTTGGTATGTGATTCTAACGGGCTGCTGTAACTGAAAAGGAGTTCGCCTTATGGAGCAGGTCAAGGTTTTCCTCAGCGAAGAGGACATGCCCAAGCAGTGGTACAATATCCAGGCCGACATGCCCACCCCCCTGGGACCGCCCTTCCACCCCGCCACCATGGAGATCGCCACCCCCGAGCAGATGAACCTGATCTTCCCCATGGCGCTCTTAGAGCAGGAGATGAGCCCCCAGGCCTACTTTGACATCCCCGAGGAGGTGATGCAGGTCCTGGCCCTGTGGCGGCCCACCCCCTTGCAGCGCGCCCGCAACCTGGAAAAGGCTCTGGACACCCCGGCCCGCATCTACTTCAAAAACGAATCGGTCTCCCCGGCCGGCTCGCACAAGCCCAATACCTCTGTGCCCCAGGCCTTTTACAACAAGGCCGAGGGCATCAACCGCATCGCCACCGAGACCGGCGCCGGCCAGTGGGGCAGCGCCATGAGCCTGGCCTGCAACCTGTTCGGCCTGGACTGCACGGTGTACATGGTGCGGGTGAGCTACGACCAAAAGCCCTACCGCAAGTCCATGATCAACACCTGGGGGGCCGAGATCTTCGCCAGCCCCTCTGACCAGACCAACGCCGGCCGCGCCGCCCTGGAGGCCGACCCGGACATGCCCGGCTCCCTGGGTCTGGCCATCAGCGAGGCGGTGGAGGACGCCGCCACCCACGAGGACACCAACTACTCCCTGGGCTCGGTCCTGGCCCACGTTTGTCTGCACCAGACCATCATCGGAGAAGAGGCCATCCGCCAGATGAACTCCATCAACGAAAAGCCCGACGTGGTCATCGGCTGCATCGGCGGCGGCTCCAACTTCGCCGGCCTGACATTCCCCTACATCCGCGAGAAGATCAACGGCATGGCGGTGGACATCCTGGCGGTGGAGCCGGCCTCCTGCCCCTCGGTGACCAAGGGGGTCTACACCTATGACTACGGCGACATGGCCCACATGGCCCCCATCGTGCAGATGCACACCCTGGGCCACACCTTCATGCCCCCGGGTATCCACGCCGGCGGCCTCAGGTACCACGGCATGAGCCCATTGGTCAGCCGCCTGGCCGAGGACGGCTTGCTCAATGCCATCGCGGTACCCCAGTTGGACTGCTTCGAGTCCGGCCTGTTGTTCGCCCAAAGCGAGGGCATCATCCCCGCGCCGGAGACCACCCACGCCATCCGCGGCGCGGTGTTGGAGGCGCTCAAGGCCAAGGAGGAGGGCAAGGAAAAGGTGATCCTGTTCAACCTCTCGGGCCACGGCCACTTCGACATGAGCGCCTATGACGCCTACCTTTCCGGCCAGCTCAGCAACTACGACTACCCCAAGGAGATGGTGGACCAGGCCCTGAGCCAGTTGCCCACGGTGGAGCTGCCTCTCATGGACTAAATCCCTAAAACAGGCCGCCAAAGCCTGTTCATCTACCCCCTCCGTAGGGCGGGGCCTTGTTGAAAAGCAGGGCCCCGTCTTTTTTGAGCGCCCAGCCCCATTGCCCCGCGCCCGATCTTTATAATATGATCTAGTGCTTTGATATCGCCCCTCATATCGAACCTCAGCCGGGAGCGCGCCATGAACGTAGGCCAGTTGATCACCAGGGCGGCGGAGAAATTCCCCCACAAGACCGCCATCATCCAGGACGGCAAGAGCTTCAGCTACGCCCAGTTCAACCAGCGCATCAACCGGCTGGCCAGCGCCCTGGGCAACCTGGGCCTGGCCAAGGGCGAGCGCCTGGGGGTCTTGACCAAAAACTGCCACCAGTTCCTGGAGATCTACTTCGCCGCCGCCAAGACCGGCGCCATCTTCTGTCCCTACAACTACATGCTCACCCCGGCCGAGCTGAAGGGCCTGATGGAGTATTCCTCCCCCCGTTTTTTGTTCTACAGCCAGGAGTTCGAAGCCATGATGCCCGACACCGCGGGTTCGGTGCCGGCGGTGGAAAGGGCCGTCTGTTTGGAGACGCCGGGCTGGAGCCAGGCCCTGGACTACGAGGGTCTCATCGCCGGCGGAACCAAGGCCGAGCCAATGGCCGAGGTCGGCGATTTGGACGTGATGAGCATCTTTTTCACCTCGGGCACCACCGGGCTGCCCAAGGGCGCCATGCGCTCCCACCGCCATATCCTTTCCACCGCGGTGACCGGCCTGATCGAAAACCAGATCTCCTACGGCGAGATCGCCCTGATCGCCACACCCATGTACCACGTGGCCTTTGAGGACCTGATCGGGCGCTGCTTCTTCGTGCCCAACACCTCGGTGGTCTACACCAAGCCCTTCGAGCCGGCGGCGGTGCTCAAGACCCTGGCCCAGGAGAAGATAACCAACTGCCTCATGGTGCCCACCATGATCGCGGCCCTGTTGAACACCCCGGAGATCGAGACCACCGACTTGAGCGCCTTAAAGCGCATCTTCTACGTGGGCGCGCCCATGCCGGTGGAGCTGTTGCGCCAGGCGCTCAAGGTCTTCGGCAAGCAGGGCACCGGCTTCTGCCAGCAGTATGGCCAGACTGAGACCGGGCCCCTGACCACCATCCTGCCGCCCGAAGACCACGTGGCCGACGGCCCGGAAGAACAGGTAAAGCGCCTGGCCTCGGCCGGGCGGCCGGTGTTGGACTACCAGGTGCGTATCGTGGATGAAGCGGGCGGTGAGGTGCCCCGGGGCGAGGTGGGCGAGATCGCGGTCAAGAGCGAGGCCATGATGCTGGGCTATTGGCAGCTTCCCGAAAAAACGGCCGAGAAAATGCAAGACGGCTGGCTCCTCACCGGTGACATGGGCTACATGGATGACGACGGCTACATCTACATCGTGGACCGCAAGGACGATTTGATCATCTCTGGCGGCAAGAACATCTACCCCCGCGAGGTGGAGGAGGCCCTGTACGAGCACCCGGCGGTGCTGGAGGCGGTGGTGGTGGGGGTGCCGGACGACTACTGGGGCGAGGCGGTCAAGGCGGTGGTGGCTTTAAAGCCCGGGGCCGAGGCGGATGCGGAGGCGATCCAGGAATTCGCGGCCGAAAAACTGGCCCGCTACAAGGCGCCCAAGACCCTGGAGGTGTGGGAGGACCTGCCCAAGAGCGCCACCGGCAAGCTACTCAGGCGCAAGGTGCGCGAGGTGTACTGGGAGGGCACCGGCCGCAAGATCTGAGGGGGAGCAGACAAACTGGAGGAACCAGGATGACTCCGGATGAAGTCAGGCAATTCCTAAAGGAGGCCTTTGCCGCCATCATCGAAAACATGGCCGCCGGCGAAGAGGACTACGCCCAGTACTTTTCCCCGGATTATGTGCAACACGTGGACGGCAAGGTGCTGGACTACGACGGTTTCGTGGCCCACATGGCCAAGCAGAAGTCGGTGCTTGAGTCCACCCGGGTCACCTTCAAGCGCATCATCGTGGAAGGCGACCAGGCGGCCACGGTGCATATGATCCACGCGGTCAAGAAAGACGGTGGCGTCGTCGAAGGCCAGGTGAATGCCTTCTGGCAAATCAAGGATCGCAAGATCGTCCTGTGCGACGAGCTGACCCACATGATCAGCGGGGATGAAGCGGACCGGGACTTGGGGTCACGTTAGTAGGCGGGGGCCGGCTTCTTCTCAGGGCAGGGTGTAGCTGATCTTGGCCTTGACCAGGCGGGCGCCTTGGGGCAGCTGATCCGAGGGCTGGGCCTTGCTGGCAATGGTTTCAAAAGTGCCTCTGGCGCCTTTGAAGCGGCCTCCTCCCTTGATAATGGAGCCTTTGCCTTTTCCGATGAGCCTCCCCTTGGCGTCCGGCAGGGAGACTGTGGTGTTCTTGATGAACAACCAGGAGCCATCGGTAAAGGTGAGCTTGATGTTGGACCAGACAATGGTCTTGCGCCCCCGCCAGGCATCAAAGGTGTAGACGTTTTCAAACTTGGCCCGGCTGTTGTCCTTAAAAACCGCCTGGCCTTGTCTTTTGCCGATGCCCACCACGTGGCCGGACTCGTCTCCAGCCGCCAAGAAAATTGGCCGCTCACCGGTGTGCACTATGCGGGCGGTTATGGTCTTTTCCGAGGCTGCAAGGGCCACGGCAACGGTGCATGTCCAGAGAAACACCGCCGCCAACAAGATCGCATAGCCACCCGACGCCAACCGGAGCGGCATCGCGCTAAGGAAAATCATCTTGCCTCTTCCCCCGCTTGGGCAATAGGTAAGCCTCATCAAGGCAGGGTGTATGTAAACTCCGCCCGGGTGGTGCGCGCCCGGCTGGGGTCCTCCCGGCTGGGCCGGTCCTGCACCCCACTGAACACTACCGTTCCCTTG
>JANQFN010000320.1 GCA_028277825.1 Desulfarculaceae bacterium | reverse complement strand
CACGGCCTCCGGCGAGGCTGCCCGCTTGTTGCTGGAGCGGGCCCAGGCCCTGGTGCAGCCGCCGGTCAAGGAGGTGCGCTCGCCGGTCGGGGCGGTGTCTCCCCTGGGCCTGGCGCCCCTCACCCCTCGGCCGGACAACCCCCTGGCCCAGGAGGCGGCCCGTTTGGTGCTGCCCGATCTCTCCGGTCTGGACCCGGAGGTGTTTCTCAACCTGGCCAAGGGGCTGGATGACGACCCCAAGCTGGATCTGCTCAGGCAGCGGGTGAACCATTTGGCCCAGCGCCTGCGCGATGAGAAGTGGTGGGTCGGCCTGGCCAGCGAACTGGCCACCGAGGCCCAGGAGCTGGCCGAGGATTACGCCCAGTTGATCGCGGCCAACGGCATAAGCCCGGGGCCCAGCCCCAGAGGCCTAAGCCTGTTGGCCTTTCCCGGCCTGGACCGGGGTGATCTCTTGGCCCTGATGCGCGGCCAAGAGCCGGAGGGCGCCCCGCAGCTAAAGGATTGGCCCGAGGACTGGCCCCAGGGCTGCTGCCCGCTGTGGGTGCTCTGGTAGCTGTCTTAGAGGCAATTAAACAAAGGGCTGGGGACAGGTTCCCCGGCCCTATTCAGTTTGGGCGCCTGGGAGACGGTGAAATCAGGAGAAAGGAGTTTGGAAAGGGGAAAGGGTGGGGAGTGGTTTGGTCGGGACCAGGGGCACAGCGAAGGCGGTTTGCCCGGTTATTTAGTGGGGCCCGGCCCACCTGGCAGCGGTGCCAGCTGAAAGCCGGCGCAGGGCACTGTGCCGCCCGTCTGATAGCGGCTTCACGCCTGAACAGCAACGGTTGGGGGTGTTTTCGGTTTTCAGTTGTCGGCCTGTGGTTCTCACCGGCCGAATCACCCATTTCCGGTGCTTGGACAAAACCCAGAATGCCCGTTCTTTCCTTGCTAGCTTCTTCCAAATCTGGCTGGAGAAAAGGGGCTCAGTTGAACTCGGGCATGATGTAGGCAGGTGGGGTCTTAGACCGCCCGGCCCCAGTCGCGGCCCTCTACGCTGACCACCACCGGCTGGTTGCGCTTGGAATCATCCCAGCGCACGGTGCCCGGCCAAAAGGCATTGATGGTGGTTGCCGCCGCCTTAAAGCCCCGGGTGGCGCTGGAAATGGTGAAACCGCTGGCCCCTTGGGCGCAGGCCATGGTCAAGAGTAGGCGGGCGGCCAGGCCCGGCGGCAGGTAAGCCCCGTGGCGCAGGAAGCCCAACAATGCCTCCACCCCCTCCAGGGCCACGGCGTCCGGGCGCTGGCCCCGGCGGCCCAGAGCGGTGAAGCCCACGCGCAGGCTGCCGTCGCCGGCCCAGATCAACAGGGCCTGGCCCTTGCCGCCCAGGGGACGCCGGATTTCACCCCGGGCCGCCAGACCGTGCATCTCCAGGCGCTCCAAGGCCGCCGAAAGCGCCTGTTCGGCCAGATGCACCGGCAAACCGGAGTTGACAACCTCCACCCCCACCCGGCGCGGTTCAAAGGCCCTCTCGGCCTTGAGCCTTTTCAGGGCGCCGGGCGGCTGGATTCGCGCCTCGGCCTCGCCGCCGCCGTGGGGGAAAAAGCCGGGGGATATCTCGGTGTAGGTGAGATTCAGGCCCATGGCTTGCCAGTTGGGTGCCAGCACCTTGCTCAACTCATCGCTGGTGGGTCCGCCGGGCACGTGGCTACCGCCGCGCAGCACCAGGCTGCTCTGGCCGCCGGCCGCGGACAGGGGCAGGAGCAGGGTCTCCAAGAGCAGGCTGAAGGGCGCCGGGCTGGGCTTGTCCCGGGCCAGGTCAAAGGAATAGTCGCCCGCCTGGGTGAGGCCGGGGCTGAATTCTAATTCGCCCTCGCCTAAACCGCCCTGGAAGGCGCCCTGGCTCACAATGGCCGCGGCGCGGGCCGCGCCCAGACCGCCGGGTCCCAAGCCACCGGTGGGGCGGGGCTGGTCATCCACCAACCCGGCAAAGCGCACCGGCCGGCCGCTGAGCAGGGACAGCGCCAGTCCCAGGCGCAGGCCGCTGTTGCGGCTCAAGCCGGCGTTTTTCAAGTGGACCAAAGAGGCCAAGTGCTCTCCCGGGTTAAGGGTTTTCTGATAATTGCAAACGGACCTCAGTATACCCCACCCCGCGCCATCGTCCAGCAGACAGGGTGAGCTTGCCCCAGCCGCGAGGCTGAGTTATGTTTTAAGGCCACTTGTGTATGGCATACCAGGCTGTGGGTAACCTGTGCCTAATTTGCGTACTTGCTGCTTGAGTCCAAAACCAGACAATAGCCATAACTGGTTTTCTTGCGGTTTTAAAGCGTAATGCTTTGATATTTAATAATTTTTATTGCTTAGTTAAAAAATGGCTCCTCTGAAAGACATTTTAAGGGCCAGACAGGGACAAATCACAATTGCTCAAAACGGTTGGGAATGAATAAGCCCGGGGATTCAGCCGGCCTGGCGCAAAAAGCTGGGCGTTTTTGGCCACTTGGTCAAGAACTAAACACCGCCCTGGAGGCGGCCCGCGAAAAAGGCCGGGTTATGCTGGGCGGCTTGGAAGGCGCGGCTCGGGCCTTTGCCCTGGCCCGCATCTGGCTGGCCGGTCCCCGCACCGTCTTGGCGGTGTGCCCCACCTTGCCCCTGGCTGAGACCCTGGCCAAGGACCTGGAGTTCTTCTTGGCCGGCGAGGGAGGCGGCAGCGGGCCGGTCCGTCTGTTTCCGGCCTACGAAGTTTCGCCCTACCAGGACCTGGATCCTCCGCCGGAGGTGACCGCCCGGCGCATGGGGGTGCTGTGGGAGCTTTTAGCCGAGGAGCAACCGCTGATAGTGGTCACCTCAGCCGCGGCCGCCGCCGCCCGGTTGTGCCCCCCGGAACATCTGGTGGACTCTTCCCTGCAGATCGCTCCGGGCGCCAGTCTGGAGCGGGGTCACCTGGTGGACACCCTGGTCCGTGGCGGCTACACCCCGGTGTCCCTGGTGGAGCAGGTGGGTGATTTTGCCTTGCGCGGGTCGGTGGTGGATTATTTCGGGCCGCTGTTGGACGAGCCGGTGCGGGTGGAGTTTTTCGGCGACGAGGTGGCCAGCTTGCGCCGTTTCGACCCCCTGGACCAGCGCTCGCAATTGGCGCTCCCTGAGACCACCCTGGTCCCCTGCCACCCAGTGGACCTCTCCCCCACCTCGCTCAAACGCGGTCTGGGCCGTCTGCGCCGCCTGGCCCGGGAAGAGGGGCTTTCCACCCGCAAGCTGTCTGAGTTGAGCGAGCGCCTGGAGCAGGGGACCGCTTTCACCGGTCTGGAGAACCTGTTGCCCCTGTTTTTCAAGCGGGCCTCTGACCTGTTTGAGTTTTTGCCCGACGACGCCTGGCAGGTTGTGGTGGAGCCGGCCGAGGTGGAGGCCAGGCTGGAGGCGGAAGAGGAGCAACTGGAAGAGGCCTTTAAGGAGGCGCGGGAAGAGGGCAGCATCGTTCTGGCCCCGCCCATGCTGCGGCGCACCCCAGCCCAGATGGCCCAGCGCCTGGCGGCACGGACTTGTTTTTTGTTCCGGGCCCTGGCCCTGGGCACGGACCAGCCCGGACAGGAGACCGCGGTGCAATTGGCCGCTGACACCCACCCGGGCCTGCACCAGGAGTTGAGCCGCGGCGGCGAGGGCTCTCTGATCGGCAGCCTTTTGGCCTGGGTGGATCGCCGGCAGGACGACGGGCGCAGTGTGGCCCTGGTCTGCCGCTCGCGCACCCAGGTGGAGCGTCTGGCCGAATTGTTTGCCGAGCGCCAGGTGGAGGTGCAGGTGATCAACCGGGCCACCCAGACCTGGCGACCTCAGGCGCCCGGGGCTTTTTACCTTATGGAGGGCGGCTTAAGCGCCGGTTTTGCGCCCCGGGACCTGCCCCTGGTGCTGCTCACCGAGGACGAGGTGTTCGGCGCGCCCCGGGTGGTGCGCCAAAAGGCCCCGCCGCGCCTGAGCGAGATGCTGGCCGCCCTGGACGATCTGGAACCAGGTGATCTGGTGGTGCATCTGGACCACGGGGTGGCCCGTTACCAGGGGCTTTCCACCGTGGCGGTGGGGCCGGCGGAGAGCGATTTTCTTTTGCTCACCTTTGCCGGGGATGACAAGCTTTACCTGCCCGCCGACCGCATGGCCCTGATCTCCAAGTACCGGGGGCCCGAGGAGACCCAGCCCAAGCTGGACCGGCTGGGCGGCAAGACCTGGGCCCGGGCCAAAAGCCGGGCCAAAAAGGCGGTGGAGGCCATTGCCCACGACCTGGTGGAACTCTACGCGGCCCGCAGCGTGCAAAAAACCAAGGCGCTCAAGGCGCCGGACAGCGCCTTTCGGGAATTCGAGGCCGGCTTTCCCTGGAGCGAGACCCCGGACCAGGCCCGGGCCATTGAGGACGTGATCGAGGACCTGGCCTCGCCCCGGCCCATGGACCGCCTGATCTGCGGCGATGTGGGTTTCGGCAAGACCGAGGTGGCGCTCCGGGCGGCCTATTTGGCCGCCATGCAGGGCAAGCAGGTGGCCTTTTTGGTGCCCACCACGGTGCTGGCCGAACAGCACTACCAGACCTTTGTGGCCCGCCTGTACGATCAGCCCCTGGAGGTGGAAAGCCTGAGCCGTTTTAAAACCCCGGCCCAGCAAAGGCGGGTGCTCAAGGGCCTTAAGGACGGCACCGTGGACGTGGTGGTGGGCACCCACCGCCTCTTGCAAAAGGATGTTGAGTTTAACGATCTGGGCCTGTTGGTGGTGGATGAGGAGCAGCGCTTCGGAGTGCAGGCCAAGGAGCGGCTCAAGAAACTCAGGCGCCTGGTGGACGTGCTCACCCTCACCGCCACCCCTATTCCC
>JANQFN010000286.1 GCA_028277825.1 Desulfarculaceae bacterium | reverse complement strand
AAATACCACAAGGCACCGGTGCCCGGCTTGGGCTGGAACTGGTCGATCTCATAGTTGAGGTAGGATCCCCACTCCGGGAAAACCTCTTTAAGCCATATGTCGCGGGTCATCTCCCGCGGCAGCCCGATGGTGCCGCCGTCCATGACACCTCGTTCGTCATACTTGACCACGCTATCGCTCATTTTTCGCCTCCCTTTAAAAATGCCAAAGCCCTGTGACCGAAGCCAAAATTATTCTTTTCGGCGGCCGGGCCGGGGTCGCTCCAGCCCTTTTTTCCGGCCGGGTGACGCGGCGACGGCCACACCATTCCACAATCTGAAACAAGGTTCTAAAAGCTTAATTTAGCCTGAAAATGGTGTCAACCCAAAACCGCAGTTTTTTCCACAATAATAAACTTGTTCCATATAACGGAACATAAACACCCGGTTTCAGGGCGGCGGTTTCCTCTGGCGAAACCGGGGGACACCAGATTGCCGATATTGCAAAAAATGGCCGTCAACTTGTTATTTTTTAAAACACAGTTTCGCATTTTGGGGCATAATCACTGGGGTGCATCCGGGCCGGCCCGGAGCCGGGTTTTTTCCTGACAGCAATCCTGGCCCGTCAAGGCAAGAAAGTGGGGCTCCAATGATTGAAACGGTGGGAATGATCGGCCTGGGCCTGATGGGCCTGCCCATGGCCAAAAACCTCTTGCAGGCCGGCTTTGGGGTGGTGGGCTGCCGCAAGCAAACCGACAAGCTGGCGGAACTGGACGCCCTGGGCGGCAAGGGGCTTTTCAGCGCCCGCGAGGTGGCCAGCCAAAGCCAGGCTGTCATATCGGTGCTGCCCACGGTGGAGTCCCTCTACGAGGCGCTGCTCGGTGAACAGGGGGTGGCCGCCGGCGCCCGCGAGGGCCTGATTCTGGTGGAGGCCAGCACCATGCCCTTAAAGGACAAACAGGCAGTGGCCCAGGGGCTGGCCCAGGCGGGCGTGGTCACCCTGGACTGCCCCCTGAGCGGCACCGGCGCCCAGGCCCAGGTAAAGGACTTGGCGGTTTATGCCAGCGGCGACCGGGCGGCCTATGAAGCCTGCGTCCCGCTGTTCGAGGGTTTCGGCCGGGCGCACTATTACCTGGGTGAATACGGGGCCGGCACTAAAATGAAGTTCGTGGCCAACCTTTTGGTGGCCATCCACAACATCTCGGCGGCCGAGGCCTTTGTCCTGGGCATGAAGGCCGGCCTGGACCCTCAGCAGATACTGGAAGTGATCAGTGACGGTGCCGGCACCTCGCGCATGTTCGAGGTGCGCGGGCCCTTGATGGTGGCCGGGGAGTACGAGCCGCCCACCATGAAGGTGGATATCTGGCAAAAGGACATGGAGGTCATCGGAGCTTTCGCCAAGGAACTGAAGGTGCCTCTGCCCCTGTTCGGCGCTGCCGCCCAGGTCTACACCGCCGCCATGGCCGATGGGCGGGCCAAGCAGGACACCGCCTCGGTCTGTGCCGTGCTGGAACACATGGCCGGATATGAAAGGTCTTAGAGGCTGGTGAGCAACAGGGTACTCCAGCCATGAACCGCCAGGTATGGATGGCGGTGGTGGCCGGCGCCGGCATGGGGGTGGCCTTTTTGAACCTCACACCGGCACTGCCTCTATTGAAGCAGGTCTACGGGGTGAGCAACGCCCGCATGGGGCTATTGATCACTTCCCTGATACTGGCCCACGCCTTGATTCAGCCCCTGGCCGGAGTGGTCAGCGACCGTCTGGGAGCGCGCTGGTCCCTGGCCGGCTCCCTGGCCCTATGTTGTGCGGGCAGCCTGCTCTCCTGCCTGCATCCCAGCTATTGGTTCGTGTTGGCCATGCGGGTGGTGACCGGTATAGGCACGGGTATCATGTTCGTGGCCGGCATCCGCTACGCCACCCTGCAGGCTCCTTCGGGCCGCAAAGGCCAGGCCCAGGGATACTTCGGCGCCGTGATTAACATGGGCACCATCATCCCCTTCTTCGTAACGCCCTATCTGATCGGCCTGGGGGTGAACGCGGTGTTCATCTTCACCGCCGCTTTTTGCCTGGCTCCCTTCATCGCCCTGTGTCTCTGGGGCGTCGACGTCCCCCAAGCGGAGCCGTCCGCCAGCGGTGGTCTGCGCCGTCTGCTGGGCACCTGGCCGGTTTGGGCCCTGGGGCTGTGCCACGCCATGTTTTTCGGCGGCCTGATGACCATCGGCACCTGGATATCCACCTATCTCATGCAGTTTTCCCAAAACACCGCCTGGCTGCCCTCGGCCGGGCTTTTGGGCGCCGGCGTGGTTACGGTGGGCGCTCTGGGCCGGGTGTTGGGCGGCTTTTGGAGCAACCGCTTTTCGCCGCCAGGCACCATCTGGTGGGCCTATTTCATCCTGGCTGCCTGCTACTCTCTGCTGGGCGTGGCCGGCGGCCTGACCGCGGCCCTGGCCTTTTTCATCATCGCCAATTTGATGAACTCCATCACCTTCAGCTCGGTGTTTTTGTTGGCCTCCAAAAGCGGCCCCCCGGAACTGGCCGGCACCGCCACCGGCTTGGTCAACTTCATCGCCAGCATGGGGGCCCTGCTCTTGCCCATTGGCTTCGGCTACTGTCTTGACCTGTTCGGCAGCTTTTTCTGGGCCCTGTGCTTCATGGCCGCCTTGTCCCTGGCCGCCCTGATCCCGGCCCGGGCGCTGCGCAGCATCAATTGGCAGGGTGAGTAGCTTAAAAGCCGTATGCCTTGCAGAGATAAAGAAGCAGGCAAAGAATAGTCAAGGCGGGCTGTGTTCTCGAACCCGTTGTTTGAGCAAGGTGCCCGTCCGGTTCTGTACGGTCGTCCGTCTTTGGCCAGGCCCTGCAGCCCAATCATAGCGCCGGCGTTTTAAAAACTCCCATTTCCCGGCCCGCCGATTGGACGAATGCGTCATTTCGCCCCAAAGCGCATTGACACTAATACCGGCCTCTATTCCCTTTCCCCACCTCTTTACTTGCCTCCGGGAAAAGGGCCCTCGTGCCAAAAAAGCGGCCGGCGGGTTGTCCGCCGGCCACTGATATATACGATAACCAATTTTTCAACTGAAGCTTAGCCGTCGCTGAGTTCCCATTCCGGGGCTTCGCCCTCATGCAGGATGGCCAGGGGCCGTAGCGGCGAGCCGGTGCCCTTTCTGATCTTGAGCGGCAAGGCGATGAAGGTGAAACGCTTGCCCACCAGCTTGTCCAGGTTGCACAGGTTTTCCATGTGGGTGATGCCCCGCTGACCGCAGACGTCGTGGCAGGGATAGCTCTTGTCCAACCACATGTCCGGGCTGGTGTTGTCCACCCCGAAGTTCACACAGCCCTTGTCGGCCAGAAACTCGGTGGCGTCGCGGGTCAGACCGGGCTGGTGGGTGGAGTACTCGGGCTGGCCGTAAAAGCGTTCGTAGTGCTTGGTGTAGAACAGCACGGTGTCGCCGGGCAGGATGTCCAGGCCGGTCTTGTCCAGTTCGGCCTGGATGCGGTCCGCCCCGAACTGGGTCTGGGGCTCCACGTCGCTCACGTCCAGGCAAATGGCCGAGGTGATGCAGCGCGACAGGGGGATCTCGTCCACCGACTCGGCGTCCGGGTCGCGGGTGAAATGGCTGATGGGGTCGATGTGGGTGGGGCCGTGATCGCAGAGCATCAGGCCGCTGGTCTGGTAGGAAAAACCGCTGCCGATGGTGCGCTCGGATTCTTCGTGCGACATGTGCTGCCAGATCACGGTCTTGGCGTGACCCGGGTAGACCGGCATGTCGTTGTAAATTTCCTGGCTCAAATCTATGACCGTTCCCTTGATGACCATTGTTTCGTTCTCCTCTGTCCTCGGGCAAATATTGTCAGCCGGGCCCTTGCCCGCCCCCTGCCTTACACAACCGCTTCCCGAAGTGAAACCCCTCCGGCGGCGTTGCCCATTAAGGGTGCGGGATTACAGCTTGACGCCCAGGTAGTGCTCCACCTCTTCATGGCGCTCCTGCAACTCCTGGGGGCTGCCCGACATCTTGATATGTCCTTTTTCCATTATATAGGCTCGTTGCTTCTCGCTCAGCCCCAGAGCCAGGCGGTAGTTCTGCTCCACCAGCAGGATGGTCACTCCGTCGGCCTGCAGCTTCTTGATGATCTCGCCGATCTCATCCACCAACAGCGGCATCAGCCCCTCGGTGGGCTCGTCGATCATCATCAGGCGGGGGTTGGCCACCAGGGCGCGGGCGATGGTGAGCATCTGCTGCTCACCGCCGGACAGGCTGCCGCCCAACTGGTGCAGGCGCTCCTTGAGCCGGGGGAAATACTTGAAGACCACGTTCTCCATGGTCTCCTCCCGGTTCACCTCCTTGCCCCTGATGAGCATGCCCAGCTTGAGGTTTTCCAGCACGGTGAGGTTGGGAATGACGCGGCGCTCCTCGGGGATAAGGGAGATGCCCATGCGCGCCACCTTGAAGGGAGGCAGGCCGGTGATGTCGCTGCCCTCGAAGGTGATCTTGCCGGTCTTGGGCGCCTGGATGCCCATGATGCTCTTGAGGGTGGTGGACTTGCCCACTCCGTTTCTGCCCAACAGCACCAGAATCTCGCCCTCTTTCACCTCCAGGGACACGTCGTGCAGGATGTGGCTGTAACCGTAATAGGTGTTGATATTTTCCAGAACCAGCATCAATCCCGCCTTTCGCCCAGATAAACCTGCTGCACCATCTCGTTGCAACTTATATCGTCGCAGGTGCCCTCGGCCAGTTTGCACCCCTCGTTTAGGACCGTCACCTCGTCAGAGATCTCCATCACCACGCTCATGTCGTGCTCCACCAGGATGATGGTGAAATCGTACTCATCCCTGAGCCGGCGGATGAGTTGGGTGGCCTCCAGGGTCTCGGCCGGGCTCATGCCGGCGGTGGGTTCGTCCAAGAGCAGCAGCTCCGGCTCGGTGGCCAGGGCGATGGCGATCTCCAGATAGCTGGACTCGCCGTGGGACAGCTCCGAGGCTAGGCGCTCGGTGCTGTCGGCCAGGTTGACCATCTCCAGACACTCCAGGGCCTTTTGGTTGACGCTCTTTAAAGTGTCCGCCTGGCGCCAGAAGTTGTACTGCGTCTTGCGGGACTGGGCCGATACCCGCACGTTCTCAAAGGCGGTGAGCCGCGGGAAGATGTGGGTTATCTGGTAGGTCTTGGTGATGCCCAATTGGCTGACCTGGTGCAGCTTCTTTTTGGTGATGTCCTTGCCCTTGAAGTAGATGCTGCCGCTGGAGGGGGGGAAGATGCCGGCCAGCATGTTGAAAAAAGTGGTCTTGCCCGCCCCGTTGGGGCCGATGATGGACTTGAGCTGGCCCACCTCCATGTTGAAGTCCACGTCATTGACCGCCACCAGGCCGCCGAAGTGCTTGGAGAGCTTGTTGACTTCCAGTAGCATGCCCTAGCCCTCCGCCGCTTCTTGAGAAGTGCGCGCCCCGAACCGCTGTTGCAGGGTGCCCACGATGCCCTCCCTAAACAGCAGGATGAGGACCATGAACATGACGCCCACGAAGATCTCCCAGCGGTCGATGATCTTCATCACCGAATCCTGCAGGAACAAAAACACCGCCGCGCCCACCGCCGGGCCGATGAAGCTGTGCATGCCGCCCAGGATGGTCATCATCACCACGGTGCCCGACATGGTCCAGTAGAGGCTGGTCACCGGCACGTAACCCAGGTTGACGGTCATCAGTCCGCCGGCCAGGGCCGAAAAGATGCCGGAAAACACCAAGGAGTAGAACTTGGCCATGGTCACGTTGTAGCCGCAGGCCTGGATGCGGTCCTCATTCTCGCGGATGGCCCGGAGCTGGCGGCCGAAGGGGGAGTCCAGGATGCGCCACATGGCGATCAGGGACAGGGCCACCACGAAGAACACGAAGTAATAGATGGAGATGTGGTCGGACAGGTCCAGGTAAAAGGGGTAGTTCATCTTGAGCTTGGGGATGAACTTGAGGCCGTCCTCGCCGCCGGTCCACTTCTTGAGCGGTGACAGAGCCATGAAATAGAACATCTGACCAAAGGCCAGGGAGATCATGGCGAAATACACGCCCTTTTTGCGGATGGCCAGGGCCCCGATGGCCGCCGCCACCAAGCCGCCGATGGCCGCCGCCCACAACAGGCTCATCCACACCGAGGCGTCGAAGTAGCGCAGGGCGAAGCCGGCGAAGTAGCTGCCCAGGCCAAAATAGGCCGCGTGGCCAAAGGAAATCAGGCCGGTATGGCCCAACAGGATGTTGAAGCCCATGGCGAACAGGACGTAGATGATGATCTCCGTGGCCAGGGGCACCGAGATGACGTGCGGCAAGACCGCCATGGCCACCAGGGCACCGCCGATTACCTTGAGTCCCTTGTGTCTATTTAAAAAGTCCACGATAGTCCTTTTCTCAGCAGCGCATTATTGCCGGGGCCGCCGGGCTAGAGCCGGCCGGCCTCTCCGAACAGGCCGCGGGGCCGCACCATGAGGATCACGGCCATGGCGAAGAAGATGGCCACCTGGGAGTACTCACCGGCGAACAGGGAGACGAAGCTCACCACCTGGCCGATGATCAAACCGCCCAGGATGGCGCCACCCACGCTGCCCAGGCCGCCGATCACCACCACCACGAAACTCTCCACGGTCATCTCCACCCCCATGTCGGGGATGGCCGAGACCATGGGCGCGTGTAGCGCCCCACCCAGAGCGGCCAGGCCCACGCCCAGGGCGAAGCCGGTGGTCCAGATGCGCGAGGTGTTCACCCCCAGCACGTTGACCATCAGGCTGTCCCGGGTGGCCGCGCGTATGATCATCCCTAAGTCGCTGCGCTTTAAAAACAAGAACAGGGCGATCATCACCACCGCGGTGAAAATGATGATAAACAGGCGGTATTTGGGAACCAGAACCCCGCCCCAGATGAAGGCCCCCACCAGGCCCTCGGGGTACTCCACCACCTTGCCGATCAGGCCGAACAGGGCCTTCATCAAATCCGGCACCGCCACCGCGAAGCCAAAGGTAAGCAAGAGCGGATAAAAGGGCCACTCGCCGTAGAGAGGCTTGAGTAGAAAATATTCGGTCATGGCGCCGATCAGCATCACGATCACCACCGACGCGGCCACGCCCACCCAGAAACTTCCCGACAGGGAGGTGGCCATGAAGGCGGCGTAGGCCCCCAACATATAGAAGGTGCCGTGGGCGAAGTTGATCACGTCCAAAAGGCCGAAGATGATGGACAGGCCGCTGGCCAAAAGGACGTAGATGGCGCCCAAAGCCAGGCCAAAGATGACCTGCATTATCAGGACTTCAACTGGTATCCCAAACATGCTTTTCCAATCGAGGTTAGGCGGCTTGGGGGCGAACCCCCAAGCCACCGGTTGGGACGAGACTACTTACCGGGCAGTTTGACCGCTCCGTAAGGGATGTCCTTTTTGTTGTTTTCGCAAGACTGCAAGGTCTCGGTGTAGGGCACTTCCGCCACCACCGTGGCCACGTCCCAGCCTTTGGCCTTGGCGCCCTTGCCCTGCACCACCAACACGCTCTGCTCGCGCACATGGTCGCAGGCGCGGAAGCGGTTGATGCCCTTGGGGGTGTGCAGCTTCATGGTCACCAACTCCTTGATGACCTTCTTGACGTCCGTGGTGGTCTTGGTCTTGTTCATGGCGGTGAACAGCGATTTGGTGGCCACGTAGGCGGCCTCGCCGTCAGCCGAAGGCGGCTGGCCGTACTTCTTCCAGAATTTCTGCACGAACTTTTTGGCCTCGGGATATTTGTCCTGCAGGCCCCAATAGAAGGTGACCGAGCCGTAGACGTTTTCGTTGTAAGCCTTGCCGGTCTCTTTGATTGTGACGATGTGGGTCTTGGAAATCACCACCGGCAGCTTTTTAGTCAGACCCAGTTCGGCGAACTGCTTGATGGCCGAGGTCTGGTCGGTGCCGTAGTTGCTCAAGACGATGAAGTCCGGCTTCAGAGCCAGGATCTTGGGGATGTAGGTCGAGAAGTCGCGGGTTCCCAGGGGATGGTAAATGTTGCCCAGGAACTCACCACCGTACTTCTTGCTGTTGACCAGCCAGCCGCCCAGGATGTCATGACCCCAGCGGTAGTCGGCGGTAATCGAGACCCATTTTTTGCCCAGCTTGTTGAAGGCGAAGTTGGCCAGCGCGGCGGTGGTCTGGTAGGGGATCACCGCGGCGGTGAAGCCCCAGCCGCAAAACTCTTTACCCAAGGGCAGGGAGGTGTGACAGTAGGCGATGTAGAGCAGGTGGTTTTTGCAGGCGTATTCGTTGGCCACTAGGGAGATGCCGCCGGAGAGGTTGCCGCCGATGAACTTGACGCCCTGGCCGGCCATGTCCTTGAAGTGTCTCAGGGCCACGTCGCCCTTGAGCATGGAGTCGCGCACGATCACCTTGGCCGGCTTGCCCATGACGCCGCCGGCCGCGTTGATCTCTTCCAGGGCCATCAGAGACCCCTTCTTCATGTCCTCGGCCATGGCCGCATAGGGCCCGGTCAGGGGCACCGCGGTGCCGAAGACGGCTCCGTCAGCCAGGGCCGCGCCGGACATACCCAGCACCAGGCCCATGGCCACGATGGCAATCAGAATCCGTTTCATTCTTTCCCTCCTGTTTGAATGACAACCTAATCTATTGCTTTGTTGGTTACCTGTTTTCTCGCTGTCATTAAAGCCTTTGCTCGCCCACCTCCTTTGCTCAGGGCCGGCCGGCCCGGTGGCGGCCACGGCCCAAAAAACCTTGGCTCATTTTTACTGGGCTGCTTTGGCTCCATTGCCCCTAATCCGCCCCTGGACTTTGAAGCCGTTCTCGCCTGCAAAGTTTTGCCGCTCCTCTGTTGATCTGACCTTTGCCCGGCCCCAAAGAAACCGGCCAAGGCCTGCCATAAATTTCACATTAAGAAACTAACGTTTCAACAATAATGGTGCCCGGCCCGGGTGCCGGATGTCAACCGGCAAAGCACGTCAGGTTTCGGGGCTGAAGGTGCCGGGAAGGATCCAACCAAGAGGCTCAATCCGAGCTGGCCACTTTTCACCATTTATTCTCCGGGGGTTACCTCGACGCTGGTCAACTGCTCAATGCATTTGACTATGGACGAGTGGTCCCAATCCAAACCGCCCATGCCGGCCACCGAGTTCCACAACTGGGACAACAGCGCATTGCCGGGCAGGTACATGCCCAGCTCCTTGGCCGCTTCCACCGCGATCTCGGTATCCTTTTTGTGCAGGCGCACCTTGCCGCCGGGCTCGAAGTTCCTGTCCAGCATGCGCTGGCCGTGCAGCTCCAGCACGCGGCTCTGGGCGAAGCCGCCCAACAGCGCGCTTCTCACCTTGGCTGGGTCCACGCCTGACTTTTTGGCGAAAACCAGGGCCTCGGCCACCGCGGCGATGCCCAGGCCCACGATGATCTGATTGCAGGCCTTTGACACCTGGCCGGCACCGTTGCCGCCCACCAGGCTGACGTTCTGGCCCATCTTGGACAAGATGGGCTTCACCTTGGCAAAGACTTCCGGGTCGCCGCCAGCCATGATGGACAGACTGGCCTCCTGGGCGCCCACGTCGCCGCCGCTGACCGGGGCGTCGATCATGTGCATGCCCTTTTCCTTGAGCCGGGCGGCGATTTTTATGGCCGCGCTCGGAGAGATGGTGCTCATGTCCACCAGGATGCTGCCCGGGGTCATGCCGACCAGGGCGCCCTCTGGTCCCTCCAGCACCGCCTCCACGATGGGTGAGTCGGGCAGCATGGTGATGATCACCTCGGAGTTGGCGCCCACCTCCTTGGGGGTGGCGGCGGCGGTGGCGCCGTAGGCCGCGGCCCTTGCCACCTGTTCGGCGACCACGTCAAACACGGTTAGCTCATAGCCGGCGTCCATCAAGTTTTGGGACATGGGCAGGCCCATGATGCCCAAGCCGATGAAACCCACTTTTTTAATCATGACTTCCTCCCTGAAGCCGCCCGCAGGCAGCCTGAACTTTAAATCATCACCTAATCCCCGGCCAGGGGACCGTTGGCCACCGAACCCAACTCGCGGGAGATTTTCGCGGTGGTCTCCCGCAAGAGCGGCTCCAACTCGGCCATCTTCTCCGGGGTCATGCGGTCGCGGGGGCCGGAGATGCTGATGGCGGTCAGCAGTTCCCCTTTGAGATTGAATATTGGTGCGGCCATACAGTTGACTCCCAACAGAGTCTCCTCAAGGTCCCGGGCCAAACCCTCCCGGCGCGCTTCGGCCAGGGCCAGCTTGAGTTCTTTCATGCCGCCGATGGAGGCCTTGGAACATTTCTTCAATTTGCCGCGACCCTTGTAAAGCTGTTTGAGCTCGTCTTCGCTCATAGCTGAGAGGAGCACCTTGCCGATGGCCGTGCAATGGGCCGGAAAACGGGTGCCCACGTTGATTGACACCCTGAGGAACATCTCCGACTCGAAGCGCTGGACATACTCGATCTCCTGGTCGATCAAGATGGCGGCGCTCACGGTCTCCTTGCACTTGAGGTACAGCTTCCGCATGGCCGGGGTGATCACCGCGCGCAAGGCCTCGTTTCGGTCCAGGGACGATTCGATATCGAAAAAGCGGATGCCCAGGCCGTACTTCCTGGTGTCCGGGTCCTTGCGGGCATACTTGAATGCAATGAGGGTGGCCAAAATGCGGTGCACGGTGCCCTTGGGCAATGCCAACTGGGTGGAAATCTCGGTGACGCTCATGTCCCGGCCGTTTTTGACCAACAGGTCCATGACCGACAGAGCCTTGCCAAGAGATTTCATAGGCTGCTTACCTCTCTCCAAAAACTGAAAAACCGGTTGTTAACTTCCGTGCTCATAGTTTCATATTATGGAACTTGGTTCTAAATAACATAATGCGCCGGAAAAATGCTTGTCAATCAAAAAGAGAATTCATTCCATAATTCCCACAATGTTTCAAAATATGGAACAGCACGGTTACCTTTTGGGCGGCAGGCGCAAGACTGGGGCGAGACGGGAGCACATCCCCGAAACCTGAGCCCCGGCCCAAAGCAAAGGCGGCGCCCGCCGGGACGCCGCCATGGTTTTTTTGCGCCTAAACGAATCCGCCGGGGCTCAGGCCGCCTCCAGCCAGCCCAGGCCCAACTCGTCCAGCTTGGCCCGGGTGGGTCTGCCCGCTTCATCCCAGCCCATCATCTGGTAATACACCGCCAGACACTGGGCGAATTTTTTGCGGTCGATGAATTGGCCTTCCAGGGGCCCGTCGGCGGCCGGGGTGTGGAAGGGCTCCACCAGGCAATCGTCGGCAATGGTGAAGCCCTCGCGGTTGTTGAACACACGGTACATGTTTTCGGCCCGTTCGGCGGCGAAAAGCAATTCGGCCAGGCTGGTGTTCCAGCCGGTGATGGCCCGCACCGCCTCCACCATCTTCTGGTAGCTGAGCGAAAACAACGGCGCAACCGCGAAGTTACACATGCCCAAGACGTTGTTCAGGCTCCAGGTGAGTTGCATCTTTTTGAAGGCCGCCACCTTGGTGGCATCCAGGGCCAAGACCTCCACCGGCTCCACGATGCCCAGGGGCCCCAGTAGGCTGGCCGCCTCGCCCTGGAAGGCGCCCTCATGCGGCGACTCGATATGGTCGGCGCCGGTGGGCGAGGTGGCCATGCCGAAGCCCACCCCGGTCTTGCCCCGGGGGTCGTGCAGGGGCAGCTCCTGGCCCTTGATGGTGTAGGCCAGCTTCTCCGCCCCGCGCCCGATCTGTTGCGCCGCCCGCTTGATGCCCAGGGCCAATACCGCACCCAGTCCCTCCTGGGCCAGGATCTTCTCCAGCAGCCAGAGCATGCCCTCGGCGTCGCCGAACTTCACCTCGCGGCCCTCACAGTCCTCAGCGGTAAGGATTCCCTGCTCAAAACAGTCCATGGCAAAGGCCACCAGGCCGCCGGCGCTGATGGTGTCATAACCCTGCCGGTTGCAGATTTCGTGGGCCTTGGCGATGGCGGGCAGATCATCCACCCCGCACAGGGAGCCGAAGGAGCCCAGGGTCTCGTACTCGGGCCCGCCGTAGCGCGGTTCCACCGAAAAGCGCTCATCGGAGTACTCCACCACCCGCTTGCAGGCCACGGCGCAGCGGTAGCAGGTGCCGCCCCGCTTGAGGATGCTGTTGGCCATGGCCTCGCCGTCGATCTTGTCCGCACCGTCAAAGGTGCTGTTTTTCCAGTTGTTGGTGGGCAACAGCCCGCTGGCGTTCAAGGGGCCCAACAGGGCCGGGGTGCCGTACTTCTGCCAGGTCTGGCTGGGGCCGTGGGTCTTGATCTTCTCCAACTGCCATTTGCCCAGCGCCTTGACTGCCTCGGGATCGGCGTACTGTTGGTTTTTGGCCTCCCCCCGGCAGACCACGGCCTTGAGCTTTTTGGCGCCCATCACAGCACCCAGGCCGCCCCGGCCGTTGGCGTGGCCCAGTTCGTTGATGATGCAGGCATTGACCAACATTCGTTCGCCGGCGGGCCCGATGGAGGCCGCGCGGATTTTCTTGTCGCCCAACTCCGCCGCCAGGGCGTCCTTGGTCTCGGCGTTCTCCAGGCCCCACAGGGCGGAGGCGTCTTTCAATTCCGCCTCCCCGTCATGTATCCACAGGTAACAGGGACTGGCGGCCGCGCCGCTGATCAGCACCGCGTCGAAACCGGCGAACTTCAGCTCCGGCCCGAAGTAGCCGCCGGCCTCGGACTCCATGAAACCGCCGGTCAAAGGCGATTTGGCCGCGGCGGTGTAGCGCGAAAAGCCCGAGATGGGCGCGCCGGTGACCACCGAGCAGGCGAATACCAAGAGGTTGTCCGGGCCCAGGGGGTCCACTCCCGGCTCCAATTCCTTGAGCAAAAAGTAGGCCGCCGCCCCGCCGCCGCCCATGTAGGTGCGGTACCAGGACTCGGGAAGCTCCTCAGTGGCAATGCTTCCGGAACTCAAATCCACCCGCAGTATCTTGCCGTTGTATCCAAAGGGCATTGTACCGTCTCCTTCACACCGCCCCGGGCGGCCACTCGCCAACCGGCCGGTGCCCGGTCCTGCCACCGGGATATAGATTAAATAATGGCCCCCCAACAAGGGCAATATAGCACAAGAGTTGGATATGAGAAATCCGACCGCAAACCAAATTACTTCTCCCTTAATTGCCGGCAGTTGCAAACAAGCCAGTTATTGCCTGGCGTTAATTGAACCGGGACCCTTTTTGGGGTGTTGACTTTTGGCCTCCAGCAGACCTATGCTCAAATGCGAGCCCAAAAAGGAAACGTCGTTTCACTATACGAACCGCGACCTGAGCTGGTGGCCCACACCCCGCACTGACGCCCTAGCTGACCTCCAGCTTTTTTTCTTGAGTCTCCTGACTCTAAACAGCATCGTGAGCCCTGGCTCCCGGCGATGGGGCGAGGCCAACCCGCCGGAGCGGTCAACAAGGCCAGCCAGAGGCTCTGGTCTTAAACGCGGCGGCAACATGGATATCCTGATAGCGCAACTGTTGGTCAACGGCATAATCACCGGCAGCTTCTTTGCCCTCTGCGGCGTCACCTGGGGCATCATCTACCGGACCGCCAAGACCTTTCACTTCTCCCACCACCTGGTGTTCACCGTGGCCGGCTACGGGGCGGTGCTCCTGGTGGGCCAATTGGGAGTGCATTACCTTTTCGGGGCGCCGGCGGCGGTGGCGGCGGCCATCGTCTTCGGTTGCGCGGTGGAAGCTTTGCTCTACCGCACCCTCAGGCGCCGGGGCGCCAACCGGGAGACCATCTTTTTGTCTTCCCTGGGGTTCGCCACTGCCGGGGTGGCCATCTTGCTGTTGATCTTCAGCTCCACGCCGCTTACCCTCAAGGGCTTCCACCCCGGCGTCCTGGCCCTGGGCCCCACCAACTTCACCGACATCGACGTGGCCACGGTGATCGTCAGTTGGCTGGCGGTGGGCGGGTTGTTGCTGTTTTTGAAAAAGTCCCGCTACGGCCGGGCCATCCGGGCGGTGGGGGTCAACCCGGAGATGTCGGCCAACGTGGGCCTGGACAAAAACAAGATGTATCTGTTGGTCTATGCCATCGGCTCTGGCCTGTTCGGGCTGGCCGCTTTTTTGTACAGCGCCAAGAACGCGGTGGTGCCCACCATGGGCATCTTCCCCTTTTTCATGGCCTTCACCGCGGTTTTCCTGGGCGGCATCAACTCTATCGCCGGCCACGCCCTGGCCGGATTCATCCTGGGTTTTGCCGAAAACATCGCGGTGATTGTGCTGCCCGGCGAGTACAGGGTGATGGTGGCTTACGCCATCTTGGTGGTGGTGATCATTTTCCGGCCCTCCGGGCTCATCGGCGGGAAGCGGGGGTGATCTAAATGGACTATATCCTTCACGTCGTTATCTTCATCCTGATTTACGCGGTGGTGGTGCAATCGCTCAACCTGCTGTTGGGCTACATGGGCATCATCTCCATGTGCCATGCGGTGTTCGTGGCGGTGGGGGCCTACACCGCCGCCCTGATCAGCGTGCACCTGGGCTACCACTTTCTGGTGGGCACCTTGGTGGGCTTTGTGCTAGCCTTCATCGTGGGGGCGCTATTGGCCCTGCCCTCTCTGCGCATCAAAGGCGAATACGTCATCGTGTTCACCGTGGGCTTCCAAATGGTGGCCTTTGAGTACATGCTCACCGCGCGGGAAGTCACCCAGGGCCAGGGCGGCATTGCCGGCATTCCCTCGCCGGAAATCCTGGGCCATGAAATAATTTCGCCTTTGGGATTCTTGCTGCTTATCGCGGTCATGGCCGTGTTCTGCTTCGCGGTCACCTGGCGCATCACCCGCTCGCCCTTCGGACGGCTCTTAAAAGCAGTACGCGAAGACGAGGAGGCCTGCCGGGCTCTGGGTAAGAACCCTCTCAAGCAAAAGGTGCTGGTGTTCGCCGTGGGCGGCGGTCTGGCCGCCATCGCCGGCAGCTTCTTGGCCTACTACATAACCTACATCAGCCCCTTTGACTTCACCATCGACGCCTCGGTGATGATGCTGGTCATGGTGATTCTGGGCGGGGCGGGCAACTACTGGGGTCCCCTAGTGGGAGCGGCCCTGTTGATCGGCATGCCCGAGGCCCTGCGTTTCGTGCCCGGCGCCGCCGGGATCATCGACGCCCTGCGCGAGGTGTTTTACGGAGCGCTCCTGGTGGTGTTCATGATGTTCAGGCCCGAGGGCATCCTGCCCGAGTCCCTGGAACAGAAGCGGGCCAGCAAGATAGCCGCCGCCTGGGCCCGGATGGAAGAGGGCTCCACCCAGGCCGCAGAGGAGGAGCCGGAGGAGCAACCAGCCGGCGACCCCACCCTGCCCGCCTTGGAGGTCAGGGGCCTGTCCAAGTCCTTCGGCGGCCTGCAGGCGGTGGACGACGCCTCCCTGGTCCTGCCCCTGGGCGGCACCGTGGGTCTGATCGGGCCCAACGGCTGCGGCAAGACCACCATCTTCAACCTGGTCACCGGCTTCTTGAAGCCCGACGGGGGCAGCATCCTGGTACAAGGCCAGGACATCACCAACCTGGCGCCCTACAAAATGGCCTCCCGCGGCCTGGCCCGCTCCTGGCAGGACGTGCGCATCTTCCCCGGCATGACCGTGTTGGACAACGTGCTGGTGGCCCGGCCCGGCCAGAGCGGCGAAAGCCTCTTAAAACTCTTCGTGGAACCGCGCCGGGTGGCCCGCGAGGAACGGGCCAACCACCAAAAGGCCCTGGAATACCTGGGCCTGGTGGGGCTGGCCGACAAGGCGGGGCAGTTGGCCTCGGGCCTGTCCACCGCCGAGCAGAAGCTGGTGGCCCTGGCCCGGCTGTTGGCCACCGAGTGCCCGGTGCTTTTGTTGGACGAGCCCACCGCCGCTTTGGACATGGACTCGGTCAAGCGCATCATCGGCCTGATCGAGCGCATCGCGGTGCAGAAGAAAAAGACCCTGTTGTTGATCGAGCACAACCTGGACGTGGTGCGCGGCCTGGTCAAGGAGACTTATTTCATGAGCGAGGGTCGGGTGCTGGCCCACGGCGACCCAGCCGCCCTGATGAAGGACCCCAAGCTGGCCGAAGTCTACTTCGGGACCTAGGAGTTGTAACGGGCGATGAGTATGCTCTTAGAAGTGAACAACCTCAAGGCCGGCTACGGCGCCAAACAGGTGGTGCACGACGTGTCCTTGTCCATCGGCGAAGGTGAGATCGTGGGGCTGATCGGCCACAACGGGGCCGGCAAGAGCACCGCTTTCCAGGCCATATACGGGCTCTTGAAGCCCTGGGAGGGCAACGTAATCTATCAAGGCGCGGACCTGACCAGCAGCCCGCCGGGCAAGAAGCTGGACGCGGGCATCTATCACGTGCCCCAGGAATACTTCATCTTCGACGACTTCACGGTGAAAGAGAACATGGAGATAGCCTATTTCACCATGAAGGACCAGTCGGGCTTCGGAGCCAACCTGGATGACGTGTACGGCTTTTTCCCCAAGCTGGCCGAGCGGGAGTCACAGTTGGCCGGCACCTTGAGCGGCGGCGAGCGGCGCATGCTGGGCATCGGCATGGGGCTTTTGCGCCGGCCCAAGCTGTTGATGCTGGACGAGCCCTCCAGCGGGCTGTCGCCGGTGGCCTTTCAGAACGTGGCCGAGATCGTAAGCCAGGTCAACCGCGACCTGGGCACCGCCGTATTGATCATCGAGCAGAACGTCAAGGTTTGCTTCGAGCTGAGCAGCCGGGTGTATGTGATGAAGGCCGGACGCATCACCCTGGAGGAAAGCGGCCAGGAGATGCTGAAGCGCGGCGAGTGGTGGGACCTTTTCTAGGGGGCGATAAGCAGCATGGCTGACATCGTTTTGCAAAACGCCCGCATCCTGGACCCCGGCCAGGGCCGGGACGCCCCGGGCTGGCTGGCCATCAGCGATGGCCAAATCAGCGAGGTGGGCGAGACGGAGCCCGTGCCGGAGGCGGCCCAGGTCTTCGACCTGCAGGGCAAGATTCTTTGCCCCGGCCTGATCGACATCCACTGCCACCCGGCGGCCGGTTTCGCCCATCTGGGCCTGCCCGCCGATGAAATCGGGCTGAGCACGGGCAATACCGCCCTGGGCGACGCGGGCACCGCGGGTGCTGCCAACTTCGAGGCCTTCCGCGCCCTGTGCGTGGAGCCGGCGGCCACCGATGTCTTGTGCTTTTTGAACCTGGCCAACAGCGGTCTGGTCTTTCTGCCTGAGATCTGGTCCTGGCGGAACATCGACCTGGAGGCCAGCCGCCGGGTGTTGGACCAGCACCGGGACGTCATCCGGGGGGTGAAGCTGAGGGCGGTGGAGGAGCTGGCCGAAGGCCCCGGCCTGGCCGGAGTGGAAGCGGCCAAGAAACTGGCCACCGACGCCGGCCTGCCGCTCATGCTGCACCTGGGCCAGACCCGGCCCCGGCTGCCGGACGACCCCATGGACGATTTTACGCGGGCGGCCATGGAGCTTCTGGCAGAAGGCGACATCCTCAGCCACTACCTGACCTGGGAACCGGGGGGCCCCATCCTCAAAGACGGCACGGTCTATCCGGAGCTGGAAGCCGCTGCCCAGGGGGGGGTGGTGCTGGACTCCAGCCACGGCCTGAACCACTTCAGTTTCACCGTAGCCCGCCTGGCCCTGGAGAGAGGTCTTTTGCCCACCGTAATCAGCACCGACATGTGCACGGTCAACATCCTGGCCGCCCAATCATTAGCGGTGACCATGTCCAAGTTCCTGAACCTGGGCATGGCGCTGGAGTCGGTGATCGCGGCGGTGACCTGCAACCCGGCCCGGGCCCTGGGCGAGGCCGACCGGCGGGGGAGCCTCAGGCCCGGCATGCCGGCCGACATAACGATGTTGGAGTTACTGGAGGGCAGTTTCGAATTCGGCGACGGCACCGGCGGGGAGCGTCTCAGGGGTGAGCGTCTCATAGAGCCGCGCATGGTCTTCAAGGAGGGAAAGGCCCGGCCCGCCTGGTCCGGCTATCACCCGCCGCCGGCCTATGAGCCGGTGGACCGGGGCTGAAACCGGGGTTTGTGCAAAATTAACCGCGCCAAGCAGCCGGAACCAAACCACAAGCTTGGCACCGAAAGATTTTGGATGAGAAGGGTTAACAAAGGAGGTGTTCCGATGAGATTAGGCAAAATGCTTTTAATCGGCGTCCTGGTCCTGACCCTGGGACTCGCGGCCGCCCCGGCCGCCATGGCCGACAAAACCATGACCATCGGGGCCTGGTTCGCCATGACCGGTCCTCACGCCTACTACGGCCGGGTCATGAGCCGCGGCGCCCTGCCCGCCATCGACCTGATCAACTCCGCCGGCGGCGTGGAGGGCATCAAACTCAAGCTGGAGATCGCGGACTTCAAAAACGTGCAGGCCAACCTGGCGGTGACCGGACTGCGCAAGTTCATCAGCATCGATAAGATTCCCTTCGCCCTGGCCTCTTTTTCCGCCCCCACCCTGGCCTGCCAGCCCATCGCGGCCCGGGCCCACGTGGTGGTGATAAACGGCGGAGGCTACAGCCCCAAGCTGATCAACAAGCCCTATCTGCACACCACCCGTCTGGCTCAGCACCAGATGGTGCCGCCCATGCTCAAGTTCTTCTGGAAAAAAGGCGTGCGCAAACTGGCGGTGCTCTACATGTCCGACCCCGCCGGCGAGATCCCCTACAAAAAATACATCAAACCCCTGTGGGAGAAGATGGGCGGCACGATCGTGGCCGCCGAGCCCCACCAGCCGGGCCTCACCGACTTCAGCACCTATCTGGCCCGCATCAAGGCGGCCAAGCCCGATGGGCTCTATGACATCTCCGTGGGCATGGACACCGCATATGTGGTCAAGGGCGCCAAGGAGATCGGTCTGAACATCCCCATGTGCGTGCCCGACTGGTCCAACGACTACAACGCGGTGGCGGGCAAGACCAGCGAGGGCGTGTTCATGCCCGGAGACTACTTCGACTCCAAGAGCGACAACCCCCTGACCCGCAAGTTCGTGGAGGCCTTTGAAAAGCAGTGGAAGGAGCCCACTGACTTCTATTCGGCCAACTACTACGACGCGGTCTACTACATCCTGGCGGAGTTGATCCGGCGGGTGGTGAAAAAGGGCGGCGATCCTTTTGACGGCGCTCAACTGGAACAGGCCATCTGGGAGAATCCCTCTTTTGACACCGTTTACGGCGGCAAGCTGACCCTGAACCGGGACGGCTCGGCCGACAAGCCCATGGTCATCTTCCAGCTACAAGGCGGCAAGCCCGTGGTCTACGAGAAAGTGCAAATGAATTAGATCGGCTTAATACAGCCATTTCCCCGAAGGCCTTCCCCCCGCGGGAGGGCCTTCGGGCTTCTCAAGCCCCCGCCTTGGATAACTGGAGCCAAACCATGGCCGCGCCCTATGCCCATCTCTTCCGCCCCGGCAGCATCGGTCCGCTGGGAACCAGCAACCGCCTGGTCATGCCGCCCATGGCCACCAACTTCGCCGAGCCCGACGGCAAGGTCAACCGCCGCCACCTGGCCTATTACCGGGCCCGGGCCCGGGGCGGGGTGGGCTACATCACCTGCGAACACACCGGGGTGCTCTGGGAGGGCAAGGCCTTTGAGGGCATGACTCTGTTGCACGACGACGCCAACACGACCGGTTTTGCCGCCCTGGCCCAGGCGGTGCAGGCCGAGGGTTGCAAGCTGGTGATCCAACTCAACCACGCCGGCCGCCAGACCTCCCGGGACATCATCGGCAACGTGCCCCTGGCCCCCTCGGACCTGCCCTGCCCGGTGCGCCAGGAAGAGGTGCGTCAACTGGATCCCGAGGGCATCGCCGAAATCGTGGCCGCCTTTGCCGCCGCCGCCGGCCGGGCCCAGGAGGCCGGAGCCGATGGGGTGGAGATCCACATGGCCCACGGCTATCTGCTCAGCACTTTCCTCTCGGCCTTTGCCAACCTGCGCACAGACGCTTATGGCGGCGATTTAGACGGGCGGCTGAAAATGCCCCTGGAGGTGCTGGACGCGGTGAGAAGCCGGGTGGGGGGTGGTTTCCCGGTGATTTGCCGGATCAGCGCCGAGGAGTTCGTGCCCGGCGGCCTGACCATAGATGACAGCAAGCGCATCGCCCGGGCCCTGCAGGAGCACGGCGCCGACGCCATCCACGTCTCCGGCGGCATCCCGGCGGCCCACCATTACATGATCCCTTCCTATTACGTGGAGGAGGGCCTGTTCGCGCCTTTGGCCGCCCAGATCAAGTCCGCGATTCAGGTGCCGGTGATCGTGGTGGGCCGGGTGCGCACCCCGGCCATGGCCGAAGACATCCTGGCCCGGGGCCAGGCCGATTTCGTTTCCCTGGGCCGGGCCCTGATCGCCGACCCGGACCTGTCCCGAAAGGCCCTCAAAGGCCGCAACGATGACATCCGGCCCTGCATCTCTTGCATGCGCTGCACCATGGCCATCCGCGAGGGCGGCCTGGCCTGCGCGGTGAACCCAGAGGCCGGACGGGAAGAAATGTTTGCCCAGCCCCCAAGCGGAGAACCGCAGAAGGTCTGGGTGGTGGGCGGGGGTCCGGCCGGGATGAAGGCCGCCAAAGTGGCCGCACAACGGGGCCACCGGGTCACTTTGTTCGAAAAGGCCAGCCGCCTGGGCGGCAAGGTCCACCTGGCGGCGGCACCGCCCCACAAGCAGGTGCTCTTGGAGTTCGTGGAGCATCTGGAGCGGCAACTGGCCCAATTGCCCGTGGAGGTGGAGCTGAACCATGAGTTTTTACTCCAAAGCTTGGGAAGCCAGCCGCCCGATGCGGTCATCGTGGCCACCGGCGGCCGGCTGTTGCTACCGCCGCTGGAGGGACTGGCGGACAGCGGGGCGGTGTATGCCGAGCAGGTGTTGTCAGACGAGGTGGAGGTTGGACCACGGGTGCTCATAGTGGGCGGCGGCGCGGTGGGCTCGGAATTGGCCGATCTGTTGACCGAACAAGGCAGACAAGTCACCCTGGTGGAGATGCAGGATGACATCGCCAGCGAGGCTATGCCCCATTTCCAGCATTTTTTGAAAGAGCGCCTGGGCCGCAAGCAGGTGCGGGTGCTGACCTCCACCAAGGCACTGAAGCTGGAGCCCGGCGGCCTGCTGGCCCAGGGCCCCCGGGGTGAGGAATTGCTCGGCGGCTTCGATTCAGTGGTGGTCTGCTTGGGCTGGCGGCCCGATCAGAGCCTGGCCGGTGAACTGGATAGCGCGGGTTTGCGCGTGTTCTGCGTGGGCGACGCCCAGGCCGGCGGCGAGATCATGGAAGCGGTCTGGCAGGGGGCCGAGGCGGCCCTGAAGCTCTAACCCGGATATTTCACGAAGGTTGGACGGCATTGGCGATGCGGGTAGCATTTATCGGTGTGTTATGAAAAAAACGTCTACGCTATCAGTGTACAG
>JANQFN010000282.1 GCA_028277825.1 Desulfarculaceae bacterium | reverse complement strand
ACCTGGGCTCCCGCAGGCAGCTCGGCGACGCTGATCGCTTGCCGGGCGATGAGCACGTCGCGGGGGTCCTCGCGCTCAGTGACTGCGGTGAGGACTAGGCCCGGGGGCAGCTCGGAGGGCACGTCCTTCATGGAGTGCACCGCCAAATCGGCGCGGCCGTCCAACAGGGCGTCCTCGATTTCCTTGACGAACAGCCCCTTGCCCCCCACCTTGGCCAGGGGCACGTCCAGTATCTTGTCGCCGGTGGTTTTTAGGACCAAAAGATCCACCTCCAGGCCGGGCTGCAGCCTCTTCAATTCGCCAGAGACCCACTCGGCCTGAGCCAGGGCCAATTTGCTGCCCCGGGTGGCAATGGTCAGTTTGTCCATGGATTCAAACAAGCGCCTTTAATGGCACGAGGCGCAGGAGGTGGCGCTGCAAGAGGCGCAGCCGCTGTTGGAAGAGACCATCTTGCCGCCGCTGCCGCTCTTGTGGGCAAAGCCGCTCATCAGCCGCTCCACCTTTTTGCAGTCGCATTCAGGGCAATTGACCTTTTCATCGCTACGCATAACCAGTATCTCGAACTCGTCCTGGCAACGGGGACAGTGAAATTCATAGATGGGCATTTTATCTTCATCCCGGAGCGGCCAATAGGCCGTCCCTGTTGGGCATTTGTGCTTAAGGCTCTATTTCACCTCATAAAATAAGCCTGCAAGCGCCTCCGCGCAACCTCGAGACTAGGCCGCCATCTCCTCTTTGATCATGGCTAGCAAGAGGGGCAAGTTTATCTCGTGGTGACCGGTGATGGAAAGCCCCAGACCGCCGGTCATCACCGGCCGGGTGACCACATTGGTCATGGGCCGGTAGTGGCGGATCATGTCCATGTTCACCGCGGTGAAGTCTTTGACCTCATGTCCCAGGTTGCGCGCCGCGCTCAGGGCCTTCAAGAACACCTCGGGCATCATCACCGCCGAACCCACATTAAAGTAGACGCCGCCTTTGAGGTCCGCCACCTGGGCGGTCAAAAGGCGGAAGTCCACGTGGGTGGCCTGGCCGGTGGCCGCGCCGTCAAAGCTGGGATGCATGTGGATGATGTCCGCCCCGAAGCTCACGTGCACCGTGACCGGCACCTCCAGGCGAACGCCGGCGGCCAACAGGGACAGGTTGGCGCAGGCTGGGTCGGCTTCGATCAGCGCCTCGCCCACTGCCCGGCCCAGGCCCTTTTCCGGGGCCGCGCCCACCGCCTGGTTGATGAACTCGCCGGTCTGGCGGGCGGTGCCGAAGCTGCCGTCGGCCAGGGCCTCGGCCACGTCCTCGCTGGTGCGCCCGGCCAGGGCCATCTCGGTGTCGTGCACCACCCCGGCGCCGTTGAAAGCCAGGCCGGTGATGATGCCCTCGGCCATGGCGTCGATCAACAGCGGGCTGAGCCCCACCTTGATCACGTGGGCGCCCATGGCGATGATCACCGGACGGTTTGCCCGCCTGGCCTTGACCACCGCCCGTGCGGCGGTGCGCAGATCCTCGGCGCCTAGAACCCTGGGCAGGGAGTCGATGAACCAGGCCAAGGAGCCCCCGGGTTGCCAGGGCTTGCCCAGCATGCGGCTCTCCACCTTGGAGGGCCGCATGTCCAGGTCGCTGAGCCTGAGTTTACTCAGATCGATGGGGTCCATACTCATTGGGCGCGTCCGAAAAGGGTGATGTCTATGAGTTCGCAGATCAAATGGATGCAGAATCCATGGATTTCCTGGATGCGGGGGGTCTCCTCGCAGGGGGCCTTGACCAGGATTTCGCACAGGGGCCCCATGGCCTCGCCGTTGGCGCCGCACAGGCCCACGGTGATGAGCCCCCGCTGGCGGGCCGCCACCAGCCCGGCCAACACGTTGGCCGAGGTGCCGGAGGTAGAAAGACCCAACACCACGTCGCCTTCATTGCCCAAGGCCTTGATTTGCTTGGCGAAAACTTCGTCGTACTCATAGTCGTTGGCAATGGAGGTCAGCACGCTGGTGTCGGTGGTCAGGGCCAGAGCGGGCAGACCGGGGCGTTCCATCAGATAGCGGTTGACCAATTCGGCGGCCAGGTGCTGGGCGTCGGCGGCCGAGCCGCCGTTGCCCATGGCCAACAGCTTGCCGCCGCCGGCCAGGGCCGAGGAGATCACCTCGGCGGCGCGCACCACCTCGGCCAGGCCGTCGTTCAAAAACTGCTTTTTGACCTCAATGGAGCGTTTCAGGCTGGCGGTGGCGATGGTCAGCACGTTACCGGTTCTCCCAACTGGCTCAAAAGTGCGTAGAAAGACTTAAATTATCCCTGCCCCGTCCGCTTGTCAAGACCGGCTCCCCTTGCCGCGGCGGCCGCTGCGCTGCCGCAAAATCAGGCGCAGGGGGGCGATGCTGAGCCCCAGGGCCCGGCGCAATTCGTTTACCAGATAGCGGCGGTAGGAAAAGTGCACCCGTTTGGGGTCGTTGACGAATAAGACCACCGTGGGCGGCCGCGTGGCCACCTGGGAGGCGTAATAGAATTTCACCCGCTTGCCCTTGACCAGGGGTGGAGTGTGGTGTTCGGTGATCTCCTCCAAGGCCTGGTTCAGGGGCCCAGTGGCCAGGCGCAGGTTGTACTCGCTCCACACCTTATCCACCGTGGGCAGCAGTTTGTCCACGCCCTTGCCGGTCTTGGCGCTCATGAACAACAGCGGCGACCAGGGGGCGAAGCGCCGGGCCACCTCCAGTTCTTTCTTGAGTTGCTCCTGGCGGTGGCTGTTGCCCTTCAAAAGGTCCCACTTGTTGACCACCATCACCAGGGCGCGGTGGGAGTCCAGGGCGTATCCCGCCAGTTTCAGGTCCTGGTCGGTGACGCCCTCCGAGGCGTCGATCAAGACTGCGGCCACGTGCGCCCGCTCCACCGCCCGAAGCGAGCGGAACACCCCGGCCTTTTCCAGGCCCCGGTTCACCTTGCCCTGGCGGCGGATGCCGGCGGTGTCGATGAGCACGTAATCTTTCCCGCCCACCGAAAGCGGCGTATCCACCGCGTCGCGGGTGGTGCCCGGCACGTCGGAGACCACCACCCGGGGCTGGCCGGTGAGCGCGTTGAGCAGGCTGGATTTGCCCACGTTGGGCCGGCCCACCAGGGCCACCCGCACGGCCTCGGTTTCGTCTTCTTCGCTGTCTTCGGCGGAGGGCAACAACGCCACCAAGTCCTCCAGCAGGTCGCGCACCCCATAGCCGTGGGCCGCGCTGATGAAGTGCAGGCGCTCGGCCCCCAGGGCGTAGAACTCCGAGGCCGCCTCCTCCTGTTGGTAGCTGTCGATCTTGTTCACCGCCCAGATCACCGGCTTTTGGGTGCGCCGCAGTTTTCTGGCCACCTCCTCATCCAGGGGGCTGAGCCCCGCCCGGCCGTCGGCCAGGCACAGCACCAGGTCGGCCTCGGCCAGGGCCAGCTCGATCTGGGTGTGTACCTCATCGGCGAAGTCCTGGTCCGACGGCGGGTCGAAGCCGCCGGTATCCACCAGGGTGAAGACGCGTCCCTCGGCCCGGGCCCGGCCGTAGAGTCGGTCACGGGTCACCCCGGGAAGGTCGTCCACCAGGGCCCGCCGGGTCTTGGTCAGGCGGTTGAACAGGGTGGACTTGCCCACGTTGGGCCGGCCCACTATGGCCACGATGGCGCTGTTCACATCAGCTCCCCTTGGAATGCGAAGCTCTCCGGCCCCAGGCGGCCGGGCAAGAGCCGCACCAGGCCGGCCAGCTCCGTGAAGCCGGCCAGGCTGGGGTCAGCAAACAACCGCCCCAGGCTCTCCAGGGCCGGGCCGACGGAGGCGGCGAAGTGGGGACGGTTGCGCTTGCGGGTCAAAAAGGAAAAGGCCCCCAGGGCCTGCATCAGGCGGCTGGCGCTCACCGCGGTCCAGCCGACCCTGAAGGCCTGGTCATCAAAAGGCCCTTCTTGGGCACGTAGGGCCAGATACCTTTCCCGCAGGCTGTGGCGCAGGTCCCAGTCCAGCTGTACGTAGGGGTCTTGCAGCAAAGAAGCCAAGTCGTATTGGGCCGGCCCCAGGCGGGCGCCCTGAAAATCCACCAGGCCGTAGCGCCCCTGGTCATAGATGATGTTGCGGCTCTGGAAATCCCGGTGCACCAGGCCCCGAGGCTGGGCCGACCCAGCCAGTTCGCAAAAGGCGACCATCTCCCGGTCCAATCCCGGCGGCAGTTCCTCGGGCTCCAGGCCGGCGGCGCCCAGGACCAATTCGCGCAGGAAGTAGCCCGCCTCCTGGTCCAGGAGAAAGGCAGGGTTCAACTCGGGGCCGTCAAAGCAGATGCCCAGGTCCAGGCCCGACGCGCCTTTGGCCTGCAGCCGGGCCAGCAGGGCCAGCACCGGTTCGTAAAGCTGGTATACGGCCTGGTCATCCGGGGCGGCCATGGCCGCCTCCATCAGCGAACCGTCGCCCAGGTCTTCCATGAGGAAGCGCCCGGCCGTCAGGTCCGCGGCCAGCACCCGGGCCACGGGCAGGCCCAGCCCGTGCAGATGCCCGGCCAGCGCGTACCAGGCCCGGTTCTCCGGGGGGTTGTCCGGATTGCTCAGGCCCACCAGGCTGAGGCCGCTGGCGGACAGGCGCACAAAGCTCCTGACGCTGCCGTCGGCCGCGATGGGTTCGCCGTCCAACGGGCCGGGGTCGCCGCCGGGCCAGTGCTGCCGGGCCCATTGGGCCAAGGCAGCCATGTCTTGGCTTTCAGGCATAGGCCCCGCCGATCAACTCCCCTTGGGCCACAAAACCGTCGCCTAAAACCGCGTTTTCCACCCGGGCCCCGGCCGCCGCCCGGGCGCCGGGAAGCAACAGGCCGTCCTGCACCCGGGCGCCGTCCTCGATCACCGCCCCTTCGCACAACACCGCGAAGCCGGAGACCTCGGCCCCGGGGCTGACCTCGGCCCCTGGAGACAAGACTATGGGTTCATCCGGGGCCAGCTCGGCCAACTCCGCCGGCGGATCATAGGCCAGTTGGCGGTGTAGCTGCAACAGACGCTTCGGGGTGCCCAGGTCATCCCAAAAGCCCATCAGCTCCATGCCCAACACCGGCAGACCCGAGGCGATGGCCACCCGCAAGCCATCCACCAGGGTGGAGTAGCCGTCTTGAGGCAACAAGTCCAGCAGTCTGGGAGACATGGCGCCCAGGCCGGCATAGGTCAGCCAGCGTACCTCCGAGGGCAAGCCGGGATCGCCCTTGAAGCCCAGCACCCGTCCGGTATCATCCACCGCCACGGTGTTGAAGCGCGCATCGTCCACCAGACCCAACACCGCCACCGTTTCCGCCGCCTCCAGCACCGCCAGCAGGGCGGGCAGTTCGTGGGTGGCCAGGACGTCGGCGTTGACCAAGAGGAAGGGGCCTTCGCCCAACAGGGGCCGCGCCGCCACCAATCCGCCGCCGGTGCCCAGAATCTCGGGCTCGTGACTGAGCATCACCTCCAGCTCCGGGGGCCGTTGGGCCGCGCTCCAATCCCAGACCATCTCGGCCAGGTGGTGGGTGTTGATCACCGCCCGCCGCACCTCCCAGGCGGCCAGGCGCTCCAGCCACAGGCCCAACAGCGGCCGGTTCATCACCGGCATGAGGCATTTGGGGCGTTTATTAGTCAGGGGCATGAGCCGGGTGCCCAGGCCGGCGGCCAACACCATGGCGCGCATCGAGAAGCCTTTCTCTGCAGTGGGCCCAAAGATTAGCACACCGCCGCTGTGCCTACAATGAAGCCGGGCTTGACCTGGGCCCTTGCCGTGAGTAAGTGTTCTATAAAGAAAGGGACACCTCATGGAAGGATGTAGACATCTTGCCGCGCTTACATCATAAAAAAACCTGCCTTCCCCTGTTGCTGTTCGCCCTGCTTTTCCTGCCGGGCTGCTTTGACTGCGGCCTGGAGTTCGAACTGAGGCCACAAGGCGGCGGGGCACTGACCCTGAGCCTCACCGTACCCCAGGGGCTGGAGGCCGAGGTGGAGCAGGACGAGGTGGCTGAGATCATCAAGCCCGGCCCCCAGTACAAAAAGATCCCCGGCCAGGGCGTGGTGAAGTTCATCGAGACCGCCAGCTTCTCCCACCTGGACACCCTGATGGCTCGCCGGGCCCGTTTCGAGGTCAAGCGGGTCAACCTGGGGCTTTTGGCCATCCGCGACGACACCTACCGGGTCACCGGCTGGCTCAAGGCCACCGAAGGCGACCGCCCGGACCGGGACATGGCCCTGGGCACCGAACTGGACCACCGGCATGAGGGGCGGCGGCGGCCGGGCGAGGACGACCCGGCCTCCCGGCGGGCCCGGCAACTATTGGCCGCCTCGCTGGCCGGTCACTACCTGACCGTGGTCTTCAAGGTGCCCGGCGAGATCGTGGAGGCCTGGCCTCTGGAGGTGGGGGCCGAGCGGGTGGACCCGGTGTTGGGGCCCCAAAAGGAACGGGTCACCTGGCGCATCCCCCTGGCCTCTCTGGCCAACGCCCGGGTGCGCCACACCATGGTGTTCCGGATGGATTTCAAAGGGGAGTATCGCTTTCGCGCCGAAAACCACAGCA
>JANQFN010000233.1 GCA_028277825.1 Desulfarculaceae bacterium | reverse complement strand
TTTGGCTACGCCTTCGCCTGTCGCTTGCCGGTCGCCTTGCCAGCGCATGGCTGGCTGTGCCGGGCTTGGGTACAAACTGTACACTGATAGCGTAGACGTTTTTTCATAACACACCGATAAATGTTACCCGCATCGCCAATGCCGTCCAACCTTCGTGAAATATCCGGGCTAGGCCTTTTTGTGCCGGCACCGGGCCCGCCAGGCGGCCAGCCCGCCCAGGCCGGAAGCTAAAAGCAGCATGCTGCCCGGCTCGGGAGCGGCGGCCCCGGGGCTGCCGCCAGGGATGGTGGCGGTGTTGTCAAAAAACACCTTGTTGATCTGCAAATTGGCATCATGGGTCCGTTCGCGCTTTGGGTCCCATTTGTCGTTGAGAAAGGAGTAGCGAATGGTGTAAAGGCCGTTGGAGAAGATGTCCACGTTTCTAAAGACCACCGAGGCCTGGGTGTCGCTGGCCGGGGCTTCCATCACCTGGCCGGTGATGCTGTCCCTGATTTGAAAGCTTTCGTACCAGCCCTGGCCCAAATACCCTCGGTTGATCACTTCCAACCCGAAATTCCAGTTGCCCGCGGCCAGATTGACTTGGTATTCCACCCAACCGGTCCAGTTGGTATAGGTGGCGCCGCTACCGGTGTCAACGTACCACTGGCGGCGGTTGTTGTTGGCCCCGCTGGCAACCCAGTCCATGCCTTGCAAGACCAGGTCAGCGGTCTGGTAGCTGTAGGCCCGGGCCTGCCCCGTGTTCAGGGCCAGGGCCAGGGCCAGCCCGGCCAGCAGTATGCAGAAGCCGCGGTTCATGTTTTGGGTGATTTTTTGCGGCGCCGAGCCCGCCAGGCGGCCAGGCCGGCCAGGGCGGAGCCCATCAGTAGCATGGAGCCCGGCTCGGGCACCCCGCCGCTGGGCTTGGTGAAATCCACGCTGAGGGTGGGGCGCAGATTGAGGTTTTTATTGCTCAGGGCGTAGAGAGCGGACCAGTCGTAGCTATCGCTGGCCGAACCCGTGATCACCCAGCCGTAGTTGATGTTGCCGTCGGCCCAGGATTGCAGGGAGGCTGACACGTCTATGCCGAAAAAACCGCCGGAGTTGTGGGTGTAGGAGGCCACCGGACTGCCGGTGGTCTGCGTGGCAATATCCACGCCGCCGCCCATGCTGTTCCAGGTGCTGGATCCGTCCCAGTCGGCGGTCATCTGGTAGACGTCCCGCTGCCGGCCGGAGCCGTTGTACACGTAAAAGCGCAGCATGGCGTTGTTGATGGTGCTGCCCAAAGGCACCTGGCCGGGGTTGTCGCCGATGATGTCGTCGAACCGGATCAGGGTCTGAATCTCGCGTCCCGGCTTGCCCCATTGGTAGTTCACGCTGTAGTTCGAATAGGAGGTGGTGGGCCGGTAGGACACCAGCATGTTGTCCTGGCCAATAGTGAAAGTGAAGCTGTCCGCCAAGGCCGCACCCGACCATAGCCCGACTATGATCACCATTGCCGTAATCACCCGCGCCCAGCGCTTCACGGTTATCCTCCGATACACATGTCAGTTGTGCTGGCCAAAATTGCAGCACCTGAGCTTTTCCGAACAAACGGCTCGAAAAACCGGGCCTTTGGCAGGTTGGTTTGGGTTAACGCCGCGAACTTAATTATCTAAAAGATAGCATGTATTTTTACAATGTGAAACAAGTCCGCTTTTCTTTATTTGCCAACTGAATTGGGCTGTCCAACGTTTTTGCGCCTCCTCAGCCGCCGCCAGGTGGCCAGCCCGCCCAGGGCGCTGCCCAGCAAGAGCAAGCTGCCCGGCTCGGGCACCGAGCCGGAGGCGCCCGCCACCAGGCTGATGTCGTCCAGCAAGGTGCCCATGGAGTCGTCAGCGCCGGCGTCGCGGAAGCCGATCCTGGTCTGGCTGCTGAGGGCGGTGAAGTTGATGGTGTAGTAGTCCCAGTTCATCTCCGCGCGGCCGCTGTAGTTGGCGCTGGCCACCACCCCCCGGAAGACCTCGAAGGTGCTCAGGTTGCCGATGCCCACCTCCAGGACATTTTCGGACCATCCCGGCCGGGCGGCAAAGGCGAAGCGCAGGGTGTAGTCCCGGCCGATCTCGGTGGCGATGGTCTGGATGACAAAGGGGTTGCCGTCGCCGCGGTTGGAGTCCAACTCCATCCACTGGCTGCCCTGGGCCGCCGCGTAGCGCCCGCCCCACAAGCGGTCGGTCTGGAACTCCAGGATCTGGGTTGAATCCCAGCCCGCCACGTTATTTGACCAACTCAGGCCCCAACTGCCGCCCATGGCCGGATTCTCAAAGCCGCCGGTCTGGATCTGGTCCGCCGCGGCCGGGGCGGCCAGGATCAGGACCAGGCAGAGCCCGGCCAACCAAACGAGGGCCCGCCGTGTCATGCTGAGCCCTCCCGCTGGCGCCGCCGGGCCCGCCAGGCGACCAGCCCGCCCAGGGCGCTGCCCAGCAAGAGCAGGCTGCCCGGCTCGGGCACCCCGCCGCTGGGCAAGGTGGCGGAAAAGCCCTGGAAGTTGATCAGTCCGCCGGCGCCCACCGAGCCGCCGCTGGCGATGCGCACCGTGCTCACTTCCTGGCCCACATTGGCGGTGCCGAATCCCATGGTGTCGCTTAAATACACGTCGCCAAAACCCCTGATCCAATCGCCGTTGTCCAGGGAATAGCCCCAAAGCTCCTTGCGGCCGAGGTGGGTGTAGGAGAGGCTGTCCAGGGTGACCGGCCGGCTGAAGCTCAGCTCCAAATAGCCCCCGGTCTTGTCCATGGCTCCCCAATTGGAGGATTTGTTGCGGATGAAGCCCAGGCCGTCCGAGTAGGGGTCAAAGGCCCCTTTGGAGCCGCCGCCGGCGTTGGTGTCCACCGCCACCAAGTTCACCGGGCCGCCGGCGTAATAGGCGGTGATGGTCCAGTCTACGCCGCCGTAGCTGCCCGCCAGGCTCATGGGGCCGGTATAGCGGTTGGCCGAATTGTTGCTGCTCACCAGGGTCCAGGTATCGGTGATGGTGCTGAACATGTCGGCCACGTCGAACTTGAAGGAGTCCGCCGCCGCCGGGGCGGGAGCAAACCCGCCCAAGGCGGCCAGCAGGGCCAGCCCCAAGGCTATCTTTGAGATGTTAAGCATAATCTTAAAATAATGATACCCGGCCTTTTGGCCCGAACCAAGGAATTATTATTGTCTGGGGCAGGATGTAAAGTACCTGGCCCGGCGCATCAAAACCAGGCCTCAATGGGGCAGGAATTCATGGTTTGCCGTTCATGCGGCTCTGGGGTGCTTAGTCCCCGTCCGCTTCGCGCCTTTTACGCCTCAGGTTCAGGCGCAGACGCCAGCCGGCCAGGCCGGCCAAAGAACTGCCCAACAAGAGCATGGTGCCCGGCTCGGGCACCGCGCCGGAACCGCCGCCGCTGATGGTGGCGGTGAAGCCGGCCCAGGTGGAGCCCTTCTTGGACTGGAGGATGGGGATGAACTCGCCGCTGGTCTTGTCCGAGGCGGTGATGGTCATCAAAAAGTCCAGGTTGCCGGCGCCGGCCATGTCGCTCAGGATGGCCGAGCCGGTGGCCTGGTTGATGTAGACGTTGCTCAAATAGCCGCGCAAGGTGATCTCATGGGGCGCGGTGAAGCTCACCGTGGTCAGGTTCAGGCTGGCCGAGAGGTCGAATGAGTTGGGCAGGTTTTTCTTGCTAGGCCCCTGCTTTTTGAAGAACTCGCTGGTCACGTAGAAGTTGGGGTTGAGCACGTTCTTTTGATCGGAGATGTCGTAGTCGATCTCAAAGGTGTCGCCCACCGCCACCTGGTCGGTACCGATGGCCTGCCACAGGTTGAAGTTGTACAGCCCTCCGTATTGGCCCACCACCGCGTCGCCACCGCCCGCCGAGGATCCGGTCACCTCGGCCAGCCAGGGGTCCAGGTTGCCCTTGCTCTTGACCTTGAACTTGTTGTCGCCGCCAAAGGTGAAAGAGGCCGCCGCGGCCAAGCCGGGCATTACAGCCAAGCTCAGCGCCACCACCAATGCGCTTAGCAAGAATATTTTTCTGCAGGCGGTCACCATCCACCTCTCTTGTTGCTATCTATATAAGATAGGGCTAAGTGTCGGCACAGACAAGAAATAATTAGTGAAACCAACTTCCGGAATGCGGCACGGGGAATGGCCCCAAACCGGCGCTCCGCATCGCCCGCCGCCGCCCGGTTTAGCGCGGCTATAGTATGGTTCGGACCGGTGGACGCCGGGCTGGGCATGCTGAGTCTAAGGCATTGAAACCATAGACTATAATTTCCAGCACTATTTTCCTTTGCCCTTACCGGTCGGCCGGGTTAATATGCACAGCGGTGATTGCACCATAAAGCACAAAAAAGAGTTGACTTGAAAACACCATCATGTTAGCAAGTCATGACCGCCAAATCCGGCGTTTTCGCAGGGGAAGTCCTTTGCAGGGCCGGTGGGCGACAAACCTGGCGGGTCACTTAAAAACAACTGATCTTCCAGGGGCTTGAAAAGGCGGTATCCGGTTTGGGCCGGTTCATAAAAGAATCGACCAGAGAATACATGATGCAGTTGGCCCGGGTCAGCTCCATGGGGCTGTCCATGGTCATTGCCACGGTCATGGGTCTGGGCGCCGGCTATCTGGTGGACAAGTACTTCGGCACCCACCCCTGGGGCTTTTTCATAGGCCTGGGCATGGGCATCGTGGCCGGATTCAGAAACCTCTACATCTTGTACAAGCGCACCGAGGCCTCTCAGGAGCGCTTGGACCAGAAACAAAAGCAGGGGAAGTAATTTGGCCCACAAACCGCTGACCATGGAGACCCCCGAGAGCGCCCTGCTAAAGGGCCTTTGGTGGGCCAACCTGGTCACCTTCGCCGTGCTTTCGGCCGGGGCCTTCTTATTGGTCAACTGGCACTCGGCGCTGAGCGTGGTGGTGGGCGGCGCCATCGCCCTGGCCAACTACGGACTCCTGGAAAAAACCATCTGCCGCGCCTTGGTCCCCACCAGCGGGGGCAAGGTCGTGGGCAGAGTGCTGATCAGATATTACCTCCGGTTCGCGGCCACGGCCGTGATCCTGTTCTTCCTGGTGCGCCAGGGAGTGGTCGAGCCCCTGGGCCTCTTGGTGGGCCTGTCGGTAGTGGTGGTGACCATCATGGTCTGGGGCGTGAGCCAGGCAATCAAGCTTCGCAAGGAGGCGCGTTAACGTAATGGAACATCCGCTTTTGCTGCTGGGTCTCTTGTTCGAGATGGTGGGGCTGGGCGACTTCGTGCATGCCTACCCCAACGTGGTCTACTCCTGGCTCATAATGCTGTTTCTGATGGTGGCGGCCAAGCTGGCCGTGGGCACCGTGAAGATGATCCCCACCGGCGGGCAGAACTTCTTCGAGGTGCTGGTGGGCGGCTTCGAGGACTTCTCCATCGACGTGATGGGCGAGCACGGCCGGCCCTACTACCCCCTGATCATCACCCTGTTCCTCTACATCCTGTGCATGAACTGGATCGGCCTGGTGCCGGGCATGTTCTCTCCCACGGCCAACATCAACACCCCGTTGTCCATGGCCCTGGTGGTGTTCATCATCTACAACGTCATTGGCATCAAGGAGCACGGCTTCCACTACATCAAGCACTTCATGGGCCCGGTGTGGTGGCTGGCTCCCCTGATCATGCCCATCGAGATCATCGGCCACCTCAGCCGCGTCCTCTCCCTCACCTTCCGTCTGTTCGGTAACGTGCTGGGCGAGGACCTGGTGCTGGCCATTCTATTCGTGCTGGCCGGCATGTTCTTCGCGCCGCTGCCCATGATATTCCTGGCGATCTTCACCAGCTTTGTGCAGGCCTTCATCTTCAGCCTGCTCACCATGCTCTACATCTCCGGCTCCCTGGAGGAGGCGCACTAGCCCTCATCCTTCATGGAGGTTGGGCGGCATTGATGATTGAACCAATGTTTGCGAGGTGATTTTGAAAATAGCCTGGGACTTTTCAGGCTAAGTTTTACATCAAAGCCCGGCACAGCCAGCCGCAGGCAGGCAAGGCGGCCGGGGAGCGCGACAGCCGCAGGTGTAGCTAGAGC
>JANQFN010000213.1 GCA_028277825.1 Desulfarculaceae bacterium | reverse complement strand
GTCAACATCTTCCACACTGCGCCCACCACGGTGCGCATGCTGCGCAAGGCCGGGCCGGATGAGCCTGCAAAATACAACTTCAAGTTTAAGCACATGACGACTGTAGGGGAGCCTATCGAGCCAGAGGTCTGGCGCTGGTATTACTACGCCATCGGTAAGGGGGAGGCCGTTATCGTGGACACCTGGTGGCAGACTGAAACCGGCGGCTTTCTGTGCAGCACGATGCCAGCCTTGCATGCCATGAAGCCCGGTAGCGCCGGCCCGGGTATGCCCGGCATCCACCCGGTAATCTACGATGAAGACGGGGCCGAAGTCCCGGCAGGCGGCACAGCCGGCAATATCTGCATCCGCAATCCCTGGCCAGGCGCTCTTCAGACCATCTGGGGCGACCGCGAGCGTTTCGTTGAAACTTATTACGCCAAATATAACCAAGACCCCAACAGCGAGGACTGGCGAGATTGGCCCTACTTCACGGGCGATGCGGCGGTGCTCGCTGAGGATGGCTATTACCGCATCCTGGGCCGCGTTGATGATGTCATCAACGTCGCCGGTCACCGCCTGGGGACTAAAGAGCTGGAGTCTGCCTGCCTCGCCGTTGACGAGATCGCTGAGGCGGCTGTGGTGCCCCTCTCGGACGATATCAAAGGCCGCGTCCCCGATGTCTATGTGGCCTTGAAACCAGGCAAGCGCGCCACTAAGCGCCTCCAGGATAAGATCGTCAGATCTATCGAGACCACCATCGGCAAGATTGCACGGCCCAAACATGTCTGGATCGTTCCCGACATGCCCAAAACGCGCTCGGGCAAGATCATGCGCCGCGTGCTGGCCTCGATTTCCAATGGGCGCGATGTCGGCGATGTGACCACGCTGGCCAATCCTGAGGTGGTCGAGGAGATCCGCCACATGGTGCAGGGTGAACCTGGTGAGGAGGCGGTCGGCTGAACAAAAACAGTTCATTAAAGGGTACGGCCTGGCCTAAAGACCAACACGCGGTTTTGGCGGGCGTGAATTTCCTCAGGTAAGCATTTTCGCTTTTCTTCAGTCCATGCGTTAGCTCTTTACTTCTGAGAGGCAAACTATGGACGACCAAAACGAAAACAGCTTAATGCTTTCACATCCCATCAAACTCGAGCCCAGCCGCCGTTGGGTGCGCGTCAAATATGGCGAGCAGTTCATCGCCGATAGCAAGCAACCCCTCCTGCTTTTGGCCTACGGCCCTGGCCGCCTGCCCACGTATTTCTTCTCCCCAAACGAGGTCCGCTCGGGGCTGCTCCAAGTTTCTGAGAAGGACGACATTGATGAGGTCTTTGGCCCAACCGCCTATTGGCACGTCCAGGCCGGCGAGCGGCTGGCCAGGAACGCGGCCTGGGCCTACACGCAACCACCGGATGAGTACAGCGCCCTCAAAGATCGCATCAGCTTTCACTGGCCCAAGATGGATGCCTGG
>JANQFN010000202.1 GCA_028277825.1 Desulfarculaceae bacterium | reverse complement strand
GGCTGCGGCATCTGCGAGCACGTGTGCCCGGTGGGGGGCCTCAGGGCCATCCGCGTCACCGCGGCCAACGCCAGCCGTGAACGCGGCCACTCTTTGCTGGTAAACTTATAGGAGTGATTACCCGCTTGACAGGAGACGGTCATGCCCCAGGAAAAAAGACACACATCCAGACGCAGCTTTTTAAAAACCGTGGGCGCGGCGGGCGCGGGCTCGCTGTTGGCCGCTGGCGCGCAAAACCTGGGCGGGGCTAAGCCGGCCCTGGCCGCGGGCGGCACCGTGCCTCGGCGGCCTTTTGGCAAGACCGGGGTGGAGGTGGCCACCCTTTCTCTGGGCGGCACCCTGGACCTGCTAACCAGCCAGCTTCTCTTGGCCCAGTCTCTCAAGCTGGGGGTGAACTATTGGGACACCGCCGAGAGTTACCGGGGGGGCCGTAGCGAGAGCGGCATGGGCAAGTTCATCGGCAAGCATCCCGAGCGCCGCAAGGAGATATTCCTGGTCACCAAGACCAACTCATTCGACCCCAAGGGCATGACCCGGGCTTTGGAGGAGTCCCTGCACAGGCTGCAGACCGATTACGTGGATCTGTATTTCATGCACATGGTGTATGACATCGAGGACCTGGACCGGCCCGAGATCAAGCGCTGGGCCGAGAAGACCAAGGCCGCGGGCCGGATCAAGCTGTTTGGCTTTTCCACCCACCGCAACATGGAAGAGGTGCTCTACCAGTCCGCGCCCCTGGGCTGGATCGACGGCATCATGATGACCTACAACTACCGCATCATGCACACCAGGGCCATGAACCGGGCGGTGGAGGCCTGCTACCGGGCCGGCATCGGGCTGTGCGCCATGAAGACCCAGGGCGGCGGGCCGGTGGTTGATGACAGCGAGGGTGAGTTGGAGATCGGCGGCCGCTTCCTGAAACAGGGCTACACCCCCTATCAGGCCAAGCTCAAGGCGGTGTGGGCGGACAAGCGCATCGCCGCCATCTGCTCCAAGATGCCCAACACCACCATCCTCATGGCCAACGCGGCCGCGGCCATGGACCGCACCAGCCTGTCCGCCGGCGATGTGGACAGCCTCAAGCGCTACGCTGCGGCCACCTGCGGCACCTACTGCGCGGGCTGTGGGAACATCTGCGAGGACGCGGTTGATGGCGCCGCGCCCATTGCCGAGGTGATGCGCAGCCTGATGTATCTGCGCGCCTACGGCGAGCCCGACAGCGCCCGGCGCACCCTGGCCCGGGCCCTGCCTAGTGACCCGGCAAGGCTTTTGGAACTGGACTACAGCCGGGCCCAGAGGCGCTGCCCGCAAGGGTTGGACATCGCCGGGCTCATGCGCCAGGCCCTGGAGGAGCTGGCCTGAGCCGAGCGGCTGCTTTGGGCCTTGCTAAACCCCCGGGTTTTGTTATAATCCCCACTTGCCGCCGCATGCGGCGCATAGGCGCCCGTAGCTCAGCTGGATAGAGCGCCGGACTACGAATCCGTAGGCCGCCTGTTCGAATCAGGCCGGGCGCACCATAAAAACAAGGGGTTAGGCCAATATGGCCTGACCCCTTGGTCTTTGATAAATGCCGCCTGTCTACAGAACACGCTCCTGAAGATCGCACCCCTCAGCGATCTCAGCCTGATGCATACCAATTTATCGGTCGTGTAGTAGTTATCTATTGGTCCATCCCTTTAGGTTCACGGCCAAGCAACCGTGCCGGGGAGGCCGGGGCCGCCGGGAACGGGTGTGTTTGATCCTGGTTGCCGGGCGTCTCCGTCTATGGTCAAGGCGGGATTTACATGTAGCCCAGGGAGCGCAGCTTATCCATGGCCGCTTCCTTATCCTGGCGGCGGCCGTCACGCTCTCTGGTGTTTTCCAAATCCTGTTCCCAGGCCGGCAGGTTGCCGAACTTCTGGCTGGTGGTCTTGGCCCCCAGGGATCGGTAGCCCTGAGCATACAACGTATTGTAGGGCACCCCGAAGCCGCGGTTGGTGTTCCAGACGTCGCGCTCGGTGAAGTGCAGGATGGGGTTGATGCGCCAGTGGGCTGGCGATAAATCGCCTTCCTCGCGAAAGGTGAAGTACTCGTCCTCAGCCCGGGCAGCCTGTTCGTCCCAGCGCAGCCCCTGGATCACCGCCTTGATGCCCTTGTCTTCCAGGAACTGGTTGAAGGGCACCGTCTTCATCAGGTGGTTGCCCACATAGGACTCGGCCTCAAAGGGAAACCCATTCTCCTCCCAGCCCAGGCGTTGGATCTCGGCCCGGTTGCGTTCATTGAGGTCGGCCACCTGTACCATGGCCCCCAACTGGGCGCCGGCCGCGTCCACCACGTCCTGGTTGATGCCCATGAAGACCTCAAGGCCCCATTCAGTGCTGTACTGGTCGATGAAGTCGTGGATCTCGTCGAAGTGGTCGAACTCGTCAATGGACAGGATCACCGGCAGGGGCGTCCCCTCTTCTTCGCACACCTGTAAAAACAGCCACAGCACCAGGGTCGAGTCCTTGCCTCCGGTCCAGGTGATGGCTATCTTGCCCGGTTCGAACTTTTCCAGGGCCTCACGGATGACTTTCTTGGAGTCATCCATCTTTTTGATCAGCAGGGCCTTGGTGTCTGAGTCCATATCGCCTTACTCCGCAAAATATGTTTATCCGCGCCGGTCCAGCGACTGGCGCCGGTCATCCCTATTCCCCAGTCTTCTCTTCGGCCAGGGCTTTTTCCAGCTCCAGGTACATTGGCACGATGTCCTCCAGGTGGGAGCGCACCTTTTCCCTGGTGCCGGCCCCGTCGCGCTGGCGGATCTTGGCGAAAATCTCGGCGTGGGAATCCTTGTCGGAGGTGAAGCGGTCAGCCGGTTTTCATGTTGTGGATAATATGCCCTTCACCGCCTGGGCCAAAAACGCCAAGTCCCCCTCGCTGGCCCGCTCTGCGGCCATCTGGGCCACAAATGGGCTCGATGGCCAGAAGCGCCTCTACTACTGTGGTTTGTCCACTGTGAGACGCCTCTGGTAATAAAATTAATAATTTTGTCTAGTTAGATGGCGCCTGCTTACTCCTGGAAGCGCTGGCGGGTGGCATTGATGGAATCGTAGGTCGTAAAAAAGGCGTCCACCACCTCGGGGTCGAACTGCTGGCCCCGTTCCTCGCGGATCAAATCCAGCACCTTATCCTCGGTCCAGGCGTCCTTGTAGACCCGGGTGGAGATCAAGGCGTCGTAGACGTCGGCCAGGGCGCAGACCCTGGCGGCGATTGACAAATCACCGCTCTGCTTGCCCGGTCCCAGTTCGATTTCCTCGGCGTGGATGTCCTGGATTTGGCCGGGATAGCCCTTGCCGTCGTAGCGCTCATGGTGGTTCAAGGCGATGTCGGCGGCCAACAAGTCCAGGTCGGTGGTGGAGTCCTTGAACAGGCGGGCGCCCATCACCGTGTGCTGCTTCATGATGGCGTATTCCTCGTCGGTGAAGCGGCCGGGCTTTTTCAAGATGGTGTCGCTGATTGCCACTTTGCCCACGTCGTGTAGCATGGCCGCCACCCGGATCAGGTCCCTTTGTTTTTCGATCTCTTCGGTATCCAGGCCCCGGTTTTTAGCCCAGGCGGCATAGATGTCGGCCGAGTAACCCCCCACCCGGTTGACGTGGGCTCCAGTCTCTTTGGGGTCGCGAAGCTCGGCCATGCGCATGGTCCTGAGGATCAAGTCCCGGGTCATCATGGCCCGCTCCAGGGCGAAAGCGGCCATGTTGGCGAAAAACCCGCCCAACATCTCGTCCTGGACCGAAAAGGGCATCACCCCGTCTTCTTCATCCAGGGCGTTGATCAACTGCAGCACCCCAATCACCTTTTCGCCGGCGCTCAAGGGGGCCATGAGCATTGAGCGGGTGCGGTAGCCCGTGGACTCATCGTAGCTCTTGTTGAAGCTGTAGGGCACCTCGGCCGGGATTTCATAGGCGTCGGGGATGTTGAGCATCTCACCGTGGGTGGCGGTGTAGCCGGCCAGGGAGGACTCGTTGATCTCCATGGGCTTCATATTGGAGTCGAGCCTGAGGTCGGCGCTGCCCTCGAACATCTTGTCGTTCTGCACATAGGTGAAGTGCAGCATGCTGTCTTTGACCTGGTAAATGGAGCCGGCCTCGGCCTTTAAAAATTCCCGCGCCTTAGTCAGGATCTGGTCCAGCAGGTAGTCCTCGTCGTGGATGCTCACCAGATCCTGGGTTACGGCATATAGTTCCGACAATAGCTCCTGGGTGTTGCTTCCCTGGTTGTCCATCTGCATTTGGCCTTCCCTGGTTTCCAGGATTTGCATGAAATGATCAACTCAATTGTAGCAAGGTATTTCCCCGGGATTAAACATCTTTTTACCAAGGAGCCGCCTAAGCGAAATGTCCGGGAGGAGTCGTGAATCCCCATACGGGAGTTCATCCCCCGCGGCTTGCCGCGCTATAAAGCTGAATTTTTTTTTGATACCCCGCTGCTTGCGGCGGGGTTGTTCATTGCTTATAACAACACTTCAATGACCTGCTAGACGTGCTATATTGATCAATAGTCTAATTAATACACGTAAATAGGGGGATGGGCTTATGCCAGGCGCTGATGCGGGTGGATCAAAAAGCCAAAATTTCAAATACCCCCTTTCCGTCAATATCTTGACCATCTTCCTGTTGGTGGTCGCCCTGGCCACCGGAGGGGTGATCTATTACAACTACACCAGCGCCAGGGAGCGCACGCTTTTGTCCGCCCAGCGTCTGACGCGGGAGATAGTGGCCTACAGCACCTTAAAGAGCCGCAGCTTCGTGCAGCCCGCCTGGACGTTTGCGAAAACCGCTGCCACCTCGCCTCTGGCGGGAAGCCTGCCCTCGGGAGGCACCCATCCCCTACAGAACGCTCTTATGGAGCAACTGGACTTGGCCACGGCCCTATATAGCGTATATATGAGCTACGAAAACGGGGACTTTTTCCAAGTTCTCCGGGTGGCACAGATGAATGATGCCGCCCGCAAGAGATTCTCGGTGCCCGGGGACAGCGCGTTTGCGGTCAAAAGCATCACCCGCGATGGTCAGGGTGTGCGAAGGGAAACCTGGTCCTTTCTTGATAAAGAAGGCCACTTGATCTCGCGGGCCGCCCCAAAACCGACTCAGTATGACCCCCGCCTGCGGCCTTGGTACAAGCTGGCCATGAAACACGCCGGTCCGGTGGCCACGGAGTACTACACCTTTGCCACCCTGGGCAAAACCGGTGTCACCGCGGCCCAAAAATTCAGCGGCCCCGTGGCCGGGGTGGCCGGGGCAGACTTGACCGCCGGCATCATGTGTGACTTCATGGCATCGCAGAAAATCACCAAGTCGGGAATCACCTTGATCATCGGGCCCAGGGACCGGATTTGGTTCTATCCGGAAGAGGAAAAGCTGATCGTGCACACAGGTGAGGGAGCCAATGAACAGGCTACCTTAGCCACCCTCACTACCCTGGGCAACCCGGTGCTCAGCCAGTTGTCAAAAATCTACGATAAAAGCAAGAAGTGGCAGTGGCTGGATTTCCAGGTGGAGGGCAGAAAGTACGTCGGGGGTATGGCCCGGGAAGTCACCTGGCGGGGACTGCCCATTTTTATTACGGTCCTGGCCCCCCTGGATGAGCTGTTGGGCCCGGTGCTCAAGAGCACCATCAACAGCCTCTTGGTATCGGGGCTGATCTTCTTGTGCGTTATCCCTTTGGTGATCCTCATTTCCTGGCGCATGTCCAGGCCCTTGAACCGTCTGGCCAGGGAAACCGACCGCATCCGGCAGTTCCAATTGGAATCATCCCTGCCTGTAAAATCCCGCATCAGGGAGATCCACAACCTGGCCCAGTCGGTGGACACCATGAAGACCGCACTGAGGACCTTTGGCCAATACGTGCCCAAGGCCCTGGTCAAACAGCTGGCCGCCACCGGTCAGGAGCAAAAACTGGGCGGTGAGAAGAGGGTGCTGAGCGTCCTGTTCAGCGACGTGCAGAACTTTACCAACATGGCCGAGGCCATGGACCCCGAGGAGCTGATGCTCAAGACTTCGGACTATTTCGCAAAACTCTGCGAGGTGATCCTGGCCCACGGCGGCACCATAGACAAATTCATCGGTGATGCCATCATGGCCTTTTGGAACGCACCCCACAAGGACGCCGGGCACCAGCGCCACGCATGTCTGGCCATGCTGGCCTGCCGCCAGGCCAACCAGACCATGGATGAACAGTGGTCAGCCCAGAACCTGCCGGTGATGTACACCCGTTTCGGGCTGCACAGCGGCGAGACCATCGTGGGCAACCTGGGCTCCAACGACCGCATGGACTACACAGCCCTGGGCGCCACGGTGAACCTGGCTTCGCGCCTGGAAGGGCTCAACAAATACTACGGCACTCAGCTATTGATCAGCCAGACGGTGTTGGAAGCGGTGGGTGACGAGTTTGTCACCCGGCCGGTTGACTTGGTGCAACCCAAGGGCACCAGCATCCCGGTGGGCGTCTTTGAACTGGTGGGGCTGAGCGATGGCGAGCCCGGGTTGAGCGCCACGCCGGAGCAGGCCGCCTATTGCGTCCGCTGGAGCGGGGCCTTTGCGCTGTATCTGGAGCGCGAGTGGGATCAGGCCTTGGCGGAGTTTGAGTCCCTGGCCGCCCAACAGCCCGGCGACAAGCTGGCTGCCATGTATGTGGAGAGGGTGCGGGCCTATCGCCAAGACTCGCCACCGGCTGACTGGAACGGGGCCGAGGTGTTCAAGGTCAAATAGGCGCTATGCTCATCGCTCGCTTGGTGATCAATTACCGTTGGGCTCCTTGAGAGATGAATAACAAGTCAATGCCTATCCCGCCGGGATCGCCTCAGGGCTTGCCGGTGACATCCTCCAACACTTGCTGCGCGTGCCCCTTGGCCTTCACCTTGGGGTACACCTTGATCAGCTTGCCCTTGGCGTCGGATACGAAGGTGCTGCGGATGGGCCCCTCCGACACCTTGCCATAGAGCTTTTTCTCCCCCCAGGCGCCCAGGTCCTTGAGCAGCCCGGTCTCCGGGTCGGCCAACAGCGAAAACTTCAGCCCCAGCTTGTCGGTGAATTTCTGGTGACTGGCCACCTTGTCACGGCTCACCCCGGCCACGCCGAACCCGCGCCTCTTGAACTTTAGGAGTCTCTCCTGAAACTCTGCGGCTTCGGCGCTTCAGCCGCTGGTGTTGTCCCGGGTGTAGACGAACAGCACCAGACCCTTGGCGCGGGCCAGGTCTTTGAAAGTCTGGGGCTTGTCGCTCTGGTCGGGCAGCTTGAATTTGGGCAGCTTGGCCCCTGCTTGCAGCATGAGCGTCCTCCCTTTCAGTGTGTTTCATTCAGCCTAGCATCGCCGGCCCCGGGGGCCAAGCGGTATGCCGTCAAATGTCAACTAGATTTCATCTAAAAAGCCGCCGCGGCCTGTGCCACAATAGGGGCCTGACGCCAAATTATCTACGGAGGTGGGTCATGGGGGCGAAACGAATTCTTGGTGTATTGCTGCCGCTGTTACTGTTGACATTGTGGGCGCTGCCCGCGCCGGCCGCGCAGCCAGGTGGGCTTAAGACCTACGGCAAGGGCTGGCGGGTGGACAAGGCCGGCTGGATATACGTGCACATCGAGGGCGAGCCCTTTGAGCGCGGCAAGCAATATGGCTATTTGGTGGCCAAGGACTATGAGGCCATACTCAAGGCCACCAAATACATGACCTACCAGACTCTGGGCATGCCCTATGAGTTTTTCGTGCAGCAGGCGGTGCGCCTTAACAAGGGCAAAATCCCCAAAGAACTCTTGGAAGAGATGGCCGGCTTTGCCGCCGGCTGCACCGAGGCCGGGGTGCCGGCCACTTTGGAGGACATCATCGGCTGGAATGCCTGGGATGGCCTCACCGGCTACTGGTGGCTGAGCCACGGCTACAAGCTGTTCCGGGACAGCGCGCCCAAGGGACGCTCCAAGGGGCATTGCAGCGCCTTCATCGCCACCGGTGACGCCACCAAAGACGGCAAGATCGTCATCGGCCACACAACCTTTGAGGATTTCTGGGCCGGGGGCATGATGAACGTGATCCTGGACCTGGTGCCCAGCAAAGGCCACCGCATCCTCATGCAGACCGGGCCCGGCTATGTGATGAGCATGACCGATTTCTTCGTGTTGGGTTCGGGCCTGGTGGGTTTGGAGACCACCATCATCGAGATCAATACCTACGATCTTCGGGGCATCGCCGAGTGGATCAGGATTCGCCAGGCCATGCAGTACGCCGATGACATCGACGGCTTCATCCGCATCATGCAAAAGGGCAACAACGGCGACAATGCCGCCTCCTGGCTCATCGGCGACACCAAGACCAATGAGATCTGCCGCTTTGAGCAGGGGTATGTCTATCAGAGCGTGACCAAGAAAAAGAACGGCTACTTCTTCGGCTGCAACGCGGTGGAGGACCCCCGCATCCGCAACCTGGAATGCACCGGCGTGGGCTACAACGACATCCGGCGCCAGACCGGCGGCCGCCGCACCCGCTGGCCGCAACTTTTGGATAAGTACTACGGTAAGATCGACGCCAAGCTGGGCATGAAGATGCTGGCCGACACCTGGGACGTGTATCACAAGAGAGACCGCGGCGGGGCCAACACCATCTGCGCCATGTATGACATCGACCCGCGCAAGAATTTCTCGTCGCAAAGCGGATGCTGGCCCGACCCTTACAGCCCGGCCGGCTCCCAGGACGGCAAGGTGGCCACCAGCGCCTCAGTGAAGAACATGGCTCTGTGGGCCCGCTGGGGCCGGGCCAATGGGAAGCCCTTCAAGGCGGCCGAGTTCTTGAAGGCCCAGCCGCAGTGGGCCTGGCAAAAGCCCTTCTTGCAGGACCGGCCCAGCCAGCCGTATGTTATGTTCAAGGCAGGCATGAAACCCTGAGAGGCTGGCGAATATGAAAACCGCGCTGATCAAATTGGTTGGGATTGCCCTGTTGCTGTGCTTATGCGGCCTGATCATGGGCACCTCCTGGATGAAGCCCGATACGCGGCGGACTGACGAGGCCTGGCTGCTCAATGAGGTGTCCTCCGCCTGGGAAGCCCTGCACCCGCCTGATTTAGACCTCTACGTGCGGGCCTTTTACATGGACCGCTCATTTGAGCGCAGCCCCTACCAACAGACCCTGGCCTTGGGCGGCTGGTTCAAGTACCGCACCCGCTGGTGGAATAACTTGAGCGTAGGAGTGACGCCGTATTTCGTGACCCCGTTTATCCTGGACGACGAGGACCGGGGCGGGGCTGAGGTGCTTCCCCAGAATCAGGAGGGCTACGTCGTAATCGGTGAGGCCTACCTGCAACTGCGCCTGGGCGATACCAAGACCATCGCCCGCCTCTACCGGCAGGAGCTGCACACCCCCTGGATCAACCCCTATGACTTTCGCATGGTGCCGGTGACTTATGAGGCGCTGTCAGTGCAGAACAAATACTTCAGCGACACCACCATCACCGCGGCTTATGTCTGGGGCATCAAGGGCTGGACCAACACCACCTTTCAGCCCATAAGCGAGGCCGCCGGCTTTGCGGGCACCAATGACCCCATGGTCCTGGCCGGCGTGGAATACACCCCCGGTCAGGACCTCAGCCTGCAACTGTGGGACTTTCTCTCCCTGGAGTACATGAACACGGTGTATTTCGAGGCCGAGTACTCCTGGCACCTGGGGCACAGCTTCAAGCTGACCCCGGCGGTGCAATTCACCCACCAAAGGGACGTGGGCGAGGCCATCGGCGGCAGCTTCAACACCTATGCCTGGGGCGCCCAGGCCGCCCTGGGCTGGCGGGGCGCCACTTTCTATTTGGCCTACACCGCGGTGGATGACGCTTTTCCCATCCAGCAGCCCTGGGCCAACTACCAGGGCTTTACGGCCATGGTGGAGCAGAACAACTTCCAGGCGGGCATGAAGACCTGGATGGTGGCCCTGGACTGGAAGCTGGATGAGTGGGGGCTAAAGGGTTTGCAACTGAGCGCCTATTACAGTGACGCCACCTCGCCCGACAGCGGAGCCAACGCCTCGCCGGACCAGACCGAGACCGACTTCATCCTGCGCTACCACTTCCCCGGGACCCTGAAGGACTTCAACTTCACCTTCAAGTACGCCTATGTGGACATGCAGGAGATCCTGGGCGGGGAGGATTTTCAGGACGTGAGGCTGATCCTCAACTGGCACTTTGATTGGTTGGATTGATCTAAAGAAATAAAGAGAAGAGTTGGGTAAAAAAAAGAGTTTGCCCGGGTAGAGGTCTGAAGCAGTCCCCTCAAGGGCGCACAATTACCTTTCCTTTGTTACGATTAGGCCGCCGAAGTGTAAACTCCCGACCAATGAAAACTCCGTAACCAACACGAACCTTTTGGATGGCGCCTTCTGCATAGGCTGCCAGGAGGCTTCAATGTGCCAGCAGCGCATCTAGAGCACACCAGTAGCCTGTGCGGCCCGATCCGCAGGCCTTGCCACCTCCACCGCAAAACTTTTTTCCTTAACTGCTCTTATCTTTTTGCTGACCTGCTTCTGCAACCTCCGTCACTGTAGGCGGACCCAGGTCCTTGCCGTAGAGTGCGAAGAAGATGGTGCCCGCCGCGCCGAAGGCAAAGGCGGTGAGGAAGTTGGCCGTGGGCGAGATCATCCACAAAAAGGCCCCGCCGAATGCGGCCAGGGAGACGATGGTGTCGCGGATCAAATAATAGAGGCCAAAGGTGGAGGCCTTGGCATCCTCGGGCGCCAGGTCCATGATCAGGGCCTTGCGGGTGGGCTCGCCAAACTCCTTGAGCCCCCTGAGCACAAAGGCCGCGGCCAGGGGCCAGAAGGACTGGCTGAACAAAAGGCTCAAAGGGAACAGGGTGAAAAAGACAAAAGTCATCACCACGAAGGGCTTTTTGGCCCCCCGATCGGCAAAGTGGGCCACCGGCACATAGATCAGCATGGCGGTGACCATCTCGATGCTGGTCAAGACCCCGAACTGCACCGCGCTAACCGGCGAGGCCACTATTTTCAGGCACCAGATCACCACAAAGGCATAGGGGATTTGTTCGCAAAAGCGGATCAGGATGTCGGAGACCAGCAGCCTTCTCATGTCCGGCCCGATCAGGTGCAGGGACTTGAAGGGGTTGTGCTCCACCCGCTTGCCCGCCGGGCGGGGCCGGTCCGGACCGATGAGGCGCTGCTGCATGATCAGGGCCACCACGGCCAGGGCCAGGGCGGCGGCAAAGGCCAGACGCACCCCGGCCTCCACCCCCCACAGGCTGATGAATAGCCCCCCCAGCAGTGGCCCCAGGGCCATGGGCAGGCGCCGCACCAGGGAATGCATGGACACGCCCATGGTGCGCTTGTCCTTGGGCAGCACCTGGGCCACCAGGCTCATGGTGGCGGGCAGGCTGATGGCGGTCCAGGACAAAAACAGCACCGCGCCGGCGATCACCGCCGGCCAAGCCGGGATCAGGATCACCACACCGAAACCGGCCATGGCCATGAGGTTGAACACCAACAGGGCCTTTTTGATTCCCAAACGGTCGGAGAGGTAGCCGCCGGGAAAGGAGTAGAGGGCGGAGAGCAGGTTGTCCAGGCCGTTTAAGAGCCCCACCGATATGGCACCGCCGCCCAGGGCCATGAGGTATACCGGCAAAAAGCGCTCGGCCATGCGTTCGCCCAGCCCCACCAGCACCACCATGGCCAGCATGCCCAGGATACTTCTTTGCAGACCTAGGAAGGTGGCGGTCTTGTACAGGGCGGACTTGCTCATGGGCGGTTCTTTTCATCCCGATGAGAGCATTGAGGCCGTTTTCCTCTCTTGCGTCAGGGCCTCAGGGCTCACGGCGCCATTAAGGGCGTGTTAAACTAAATGTGAGGCAAGAGTGCGCCGCCGTCAACCGGTGCCGCCAAACTGGCCCCTTCCCATGAGGGGGGCGCGGCGTGTAAGA